>NZ_JBHWZS010000232.1:0-13834 GCF_042728155.1 Streptomyces sp. NPDC060209 | reverse complement strand
GTTCGTGGAAGGACGCCGCGTCAGGAGTCGCCGCGTCCGAGCTCCCAGAGCTGGAGGTCGGCCGAGGAGTTGACGGCCCACTCCACACCGGTCAGCCCGTCGAGCGAGGCGACGTACTGCTTGCCCTGCCAGATCGGGAGCAGGGGGACGTCGTTGGCAACGATGTCCTGGAGCTCCTCGAAGGCCGGGGTCGCGGCGCTGCGGTCGGCCTCGCGGCGGGACTGCGGGATGAGCGTGTCCTGTGCCATGGCCGACTCGTAGGGCGAGTTGAGGAAGTTGTTCTTGTCGAGGAACGGCGCGATGTAGGTGTCCGGGTCCGGGAAGTCGGGGAACCAGCCCATACCGAAGACCGCGTACTCGCCCTTCTTCTGGGCGGGGCGGTACTTGTCCCAGGGTGTGCCCTTGACGTCGACCTCGAACAGCTTCGAGTCGTTGAGCTGCTTCGCCAGGGTCTCGAACTCGGACTTGGTGGCGGGACCGTAGTGGTCGGTCGTGTAGTGCAGCGTGAACTTCACCGGGGTGCTGACGCCGGCCTTCTCCAGGGTCTCCGCGGCCCCGGCGACGCTCGGCTCGCCGTACTTGTTGAAGAACGAGTTGGTGTGGCTGGTGATGCCGGACGGGATCAGCGAGTAGAGCGGCTCGGCCGTGCTGCCGTACACCTTGTTCGCGATGGCCCCGCGGTCGATGATCTGCGCCATCGCCTGGCGTACGCCCTTGTTCTTCACCGAGGGGTCCTCGGTGTTGAACGCGAGGTAGCTGATGGCCAGGCCGGGCATCTCGGTGAGCTTGACGCCCTCCTTCGGCTTCGCCAGCATCTCCTGGGCCTGCTCGGGCGACATGGTGCGGGTCATCATGTCGATCTTCTGGTCGTCGAGCGCCTTCCCCATCGCAGTCGCGTCGGGGAAGAGGTCCAGTTCGACCTTCTCGTTGCTGATCTTCAGGTCGCCCTTGTACTTCGGGTTCTTGGTGAAGACCACCTTGACGACCTGGTCGTCCTTGACTTCCGGCTTCATCGTGTACGGGCCGGAACCGTCGACCTGGAAGCCCTCACGGGCGGTCTTCGCCGGGTACTTGTCCTTCGGGACGATGCCGGCCGGCGGCGTGGCGAGCTTGTACGGGAACGTCGCGTCGGACGTGCTCAGGTGGAAGACGACCTGGTTCTCGCCCTTGGTCTCGATCGTGTCGATGTTGTCGAGCAGACCGACCGGGCCGCTCTCGTCCTTGATGTCGATCACGCGCTGGATGGAGTACTTCACGTCCTCCGGGGTGACGGGCGTGCCGTCGGCGAAGGTGAGCCCGTCACGCAGCGTGCAGCGGTAGCTCTCGTTCTCCGTGTCGGTGAAGGCGCAGCTCTCGGCCGCCTCGGGCACCGGCTCGCCGCCGCCGCGCGGTATGTGGGTCAGGGTCTGCACGGTCTGGCGCAGCACGTTCCACACGCCCGCCTCGTAGCCGATGGCCGGGTCGAGCGGGGCCGGGTTGTCCTTCGAGGCGATGAACTGGTCCGTCGTGCCGACCACGATGGCATCGCCCCCGTCGTCCGACCCGCCACAGGCGGCGAGCACGGGTGCGAGCAGGCCCACTACGGCCGGCAGCACCAGCATCTTGCGGTTCATCTGGACGGTCTCCCTCATTCCGGCATGTGAGAAAACCGAGATTAGTAGGCGCCGCAGGGGGACTTGACCGGTGCGGATCAGCCGCGTATTCACTCGGTGATCGCCGATGACGGGTTGTCCATGTCACGCTCGGGAATGATTCGTACACGGCTTCATGAATACGGACGTTTGGGTTCCCGAAACGGACAATTCGACCGACCCCGGGAACCCCCGAACATTACGTCGAGTGACGAACATCACGCCCCCGCCGTGCCGTCCGCATTGACATGGACCTGATTTATGCGGTGTGCGAAAGCGGGGAACCAACAGATTTCACAGGGGCGTTGTTGTCGTCTGCCGACGAATCACCCTCGGTTCAGCAGCCGTCACTCGTCCGCGACCAGGCCGCGCAGAAACGCCAGATCCACCTGCTCCAGAGAGGACACGACCGCTCTCCCCGGCGCGGGGGCGATCGGCGCCACCGAGGGCACGGCGACGACGCGGCAGCCCGCCGCCTCGGCCGCGGCGACGCCCGTCGCGGTGTCCTCGACGACCGCGCAGCGCCAGGGATCCGCCCCGAAGCCCGCCGCCGCCGCGAGGTAGGGCTCGGGGTGGGGCTTGGTGCGGGTCACCTCGTCCCCCGCGACCGTGAGCGCGAAGTGGTGACGGCCCACCGAGTCCAGGACCCGGTCGATGATGCGCCGGTGCGAGGCGGAGACCAGGGCGGTGGGCACCTCGTGCGCGGCGAGTTCGGCGAGCAGCCGGGCGGCGCCCGGCATCAGCGGCACACCGCGCCCGATGCGCTTCTCGAAGCGGTCGTTGAGCAGCACGGTGAGTTCCTCGATGGCGATGTCGGCGCCGGTGACCTCGATGAGGTAGCCGGCGCTCCGCGTCATCGGCCCGCCGACGACCACCTCGCGCCAGGCGGTCTCCAGCCGGTGGCCGAGGTCGGCGAAGACCTCGACCTCCACGTCCCACCAGAAACCTTCGGTATCGACCAGCGTGCCGTCCATGTCGAGAAGGACCGCTTGCAGCGCCGACCCTTCGGCCGTACGGGTCAGGGACGCGGGGACCGTACTGGTCATCCGGCACACCTCCATGAGGGACGAGAAGGCCGGCCGCCTTCCCGTGGGAACGGCGACCGGCCTGCACTGGACCGACCATTCTACGACTCGGGCCCGCGCGGCGCGCGTAGTGGTGCGTTACCGCGCGTTGAACGGTGACCTACCGTGCGTTGAAGTACTTCGCCTCCGGGTGGTGGATGACGATCGCGTCCGTCGACTGCTCGGGGTGCAGCTGGAACTCCTCGGAGAGCTTCACCCCGATCCGCTCGGGCTCCAGGAGCTCGGCGATCTTCGCCCTGTCCTCCAGGTCGGGGCAGGCCCCGTAGCCCAGGGAGAAGCGCGCCCCGCGGTACTTCAGCGCGAACATGTCCTCGACGTCGGACGGGTCCTCGCCGGCGAAGCCGAGCTCGCTGCGGACCCGCGCGTGCCAGTACTCGGCGAGTGCCTCGGCAAGCTGCACGGACAGCCCGTGCAGCTCCAGGTAGTCGCGGTAGGAGTTCGACTCGAAGAGTTCGGCGGTGGCCCCGCCGATCCTCGAGCCGACCGTGACGACCTGGAGGCCGATCACGTCCGTCTCCCCCGACTCCTCGGGACGGAAGAAGTCCGCGAGGCAGAGACGGCGGCCGCGGCGCTGGCGCGGGAAGGTGAAGCGGGTGCGCTCCGAGCCGTCCTCGTGCAGCAGGATCAGGTCGTCGCCCTTGGAGACGCAGGGGAAGTAGCCGTAGACGACGGCGGCTTCCAGCAGGTTCTCGGTGTGGAGCTTGTCGAGCCAGCCGCGCAGGTGCGGCCGGCCCTCGCGCTCCACGAGCTCCTCGTACGTCGGTCCGTCACCGGCGCGGGCCTGCTTGAGGCCCCACTGGCCCTTGAAGAGGGCGCCCTCGTCCAGCCAGGAGGCGTACTCCTTGAGCTGGATGCCCTTGACGACGCGGGTCCCCCAGAACGGCGGCTCGGGGACCGGGTTGGTGACGGAGACGTCGGATCGCACGCCCTCCTCCGGCTCGACGACCTCCGCCACAGGGGTGTCCCGCTTGGGCACCCTGCGCTGCTTCAGTTCGGGGAGGGTGGCGCCGGGAACACCGCGCTTGACCGCGATGAGGGCATCCATCAGCCGCAGCCCCTCGAACGCGTCGCGGGCGTAGCGGACCTCGCCCTCGTAGATCTCGTGCAGGTCCTGCTCCACGTAGGCACGGGTCAGGGCCGCGCCACCGAGGATGACCGGGTAGTCCGCGGCCATCTTGCGCTGGTTCAGCTCCTCCAGGTTCTCCTTCATGATCACGGTGGACTTCACCAGGAGGCCCGACATGCCGATGACGTCGGCGCGGTGCTCCTGGGCGGCGTCCAGGATCGCGGAGACGGGCTGCTTGATGCCCAGGTTGACCACGTTGAAGCCGTTGTTGGACAGGATGATGTCGACGAGGTTCTTGCCGATGTCGTGGACGTCGCCACGGACCGTGGCCAGCACGATGGTGCCCTTGCCCTCGGCGTCGGTCTTCTCCATGTGCGGTTCGAGGTGGGCCACCGCGCTCTTCATGACCTCGGCGGACTGGAGCACGAAGGGCAGCTGCATCTGGCCGGAGCCGAAGAGCTCGCCCACGACCTTCATGCCCGCCAGGAGGGTGTCGTTGACGATTTCGAGCGCGGGCCTGGTCTGCAGCGCCTCGTCGAGGTCGGCCTCCAGACCGTTCTTCTCGCCGTCGATGATGCGGCGCTGGAGGCGCTCGTCCAGCGGCAGTGCGAGGAGCTCCTCGGCCTTGCCCTGCTTCATCGACTTCATGTTGACGCCCTCGAAGAGCTCCATGAGCCGCTGCAGGGGGTCGTAGCCCTCCTCCCGGCGGTCGTGGATGAGGTCGAGGGCGACCTTGACCTGCTCCTCCTCCAGCCGGGCGATCGGAAGGATCTTGGAGGCGTGCACGATCGCGGAGTCCAGGCCCGCCTTCACGCACTCGTCGAGGAAGACGGAGTTCAGGACGACGCGGGCGGCGGGGTTCAGGCCGAAGGAGATGTTGGACAGGCCGAGCGTGGTCTGCACGTCGGGGTGGCGCCGCTTCAGCTCGCGGATTGCGCCGATCGTGGCGATCCCGTCCTTGCGGGACTCCTCCTGGCCCGTACAGATGGTGAAGGTCAGGCAGTCGATGAGGATGTCCGACTCGTGGATGCCCCAGTTGGTGGTGAGGTCCTCGATGAGCCGCTCGGCGATGGCGACCTTGTGTTCGACGGTGCGGGCCTGGCCCTCCTCGTCGATGGTCAGCGCGATCAGCGCGGCACCGTGCTCGGCGGCGAGGCCGCTGACCTTGGCGAAGCGGGACTCGGGACCGTCGCCGTCCTCGTAGTTGACGGAGTTCAGCACGGCGCGGCCGCCCAGCTTCTCCAGACCGGCGCGCAGGACGGGCACCTCGGTGGAGTCGAGGACGATCGGCAGGGTGGATGCGGTGGCGAAGCGGCCTGCCAGCTCCTCCATGTCGGCGACGCCGTCGCGCCCCACGTAGTCGACGCAGAGGTCGAGCATGTGCGCGCCCTCGCGGATCTGGTCGCGGGCCATCTCCACGCAGTCGTCCCAGCGCGCGTCGAGCATGGCCTCACGGAACTTCTTGGATCCGTTGGCGTTCGTACGCTCGCCGATCGCGAGGTACGAGGTGTCCTGGCGGAACGGGATGGTCTGGTAGAGCGAGGCAGCGCCCGGCTCGGGACGCGGAGCGCGAGGGGTGAGCTCGGAACCGCGGACGCGTTCCACGAGCTGGCGCAGGTGCTCGGGGGTCGTACCGCAGCAGCCTCCGACGAGCGACAGCCCGTACTCCTGGACGAAGGTCTCCTGGGCGTCGGCCAGGCCCTCGGCGTCGAGCGGGAAGTGCGCGCCGTCC
Source organism: Streptomyces sp. NPDC060209 (assembly GCF_042728155.1). Lineage (NCBI taxonomy): Bacteria > Bacillati > Actinomycetota > Actinomycetes > Kitasatosporales > Streptomycetaceae > Streptomyces > Streptomyces sp. NPDC060209. The sequence continues at coordinate 8,320 of NZ_JBHWZS010000232.1, read as the reverse complement.
TTGGTGAGCACCGGCAGCCCGGCGTTCGGCATGCAGAGCAGCGGGATGCGGGAGTGGCGCGTGAGGTAGCGCAGGTGCTCGCTCATCTCCGCGGGGCCGGTCGAGCAGTTCAGGCCGATCATGTCGACACCGAGCGGTTCGAGCGCGGTCAGCGCGGCACCGATCTCGGACCCGAGCAGCATGGTGCCCGTCGTCTCGAAGGCCAGGGAGCACAGCACCAGGAGGTCGGTGCCCATGGCCTCCAGGGCGCGCCGTGCGCCGAGCACGGCGGCCTTGGTCTGCAGGAGGTCCTGCGTGGTCTCGATGATGAGCGCGTCGGCGCCGCCGGCGATCAGGCCCTCGGCGTTCTCCTGGAAGCCGTCGCGCAGGACCGTGTACGGGGCGTGGCCCAGTGTCGGCAGCTTGGTGCCGGGACCGATGGAACCGAGCACCCAGCGCTGCTGTCCGGTGGACGCGGTGAACCGGTCCGCGACCTCGCGGGCGATGCTCGCGCCGGCTTCGGAGAGCTCGTGGATCCTGCCGGGGATGTCGTACTCGCCGAGGGCGGAGGCGTTGGCTCCGAACGTGTTCGTCTCGACGCAGTCCACGCCGACCGCGAAGTACTCCTCGTGCACCGAGCGGACGATGTCGGGGCGGGTGACGTTCAGGATCTCGTTGCAGCCTTCGAGGTTCTCGAAGTCCTCAAGGGTGGGGTCCTGGGCCTGGAGCATGGTGCCCATGGCACCGTCGGCCACCACCACCCGGGTGGCGAGCGCCTCACGGAGCGCTGCGGCTCGGTTCCGGCTGTCAGCTGAGGGGGTCGGCAACGAGGCCATGGATGTTCTCCCTGGGATGCGACGGCTGTCGGCTTTGCGCCCTTCTGCGGAGGGGACACGCGGCCAGCGTAGCCGGGAGGCGCCCGGGCCGGTCGTCGCGTCCCACGGGGCGGACTGCATGCTGTGCGGTGAAACGAGCCCCTCGGGGGATGACGCATAATTTTCGCGCCACCGGACAGAGGTCGGCATCGACCGATAGTGTTCAGCATTGTCGAACCGAGGTGGAGGAGTACGGCGCGATGGCCAAGAACATCCAGTCGCTCGAGCGGGCAGCCGCGATGCTGCGTCTGCTGGCAGGCGGCGAGCGCCGGCTCGGCCTGTCCGACATCTCGTCGTCGCTGGGTCTGGCCAAAGGTACCGCGCACGGAATCCTGCGCACCCTCCAGCACGAGGGCTTCGTCGAGCAGGACCCCGCGTCCGGCCGTTACCAGCTCGGCGCCGAGCTGCTGCGCCTGGGCAACAGCTACCTCGATGTGCACGAGCTGCGGGCCCGCGCGCTGGTGTGGACCGACGACCTGGCCCGCTCCAGCGGTGAGAGCGTCCACCTGGGCGTGCTGCACCAGCACGGAGTCCTGATCGTCCACCACGTCTTCCGGCCCGACGACAGCCGTCAGGTGCTCGAGGTCGGCGCCATGCAGCCGCTGCACTCCACCGCTCTGGGCAAGGTCATCGCCGCCTACGACCCGGTCGCGCACAGCGAGGCCACCGAGGTGGAGCGGCGCTCCTTCACTCCGCGCACGGTCACGGGCGAGGAGGAGTTCGAGTCGCTGCTCGACCTGATCCGGGCGCAGGGCTGGGCGGCCGACGTGGAGGAGACCTGGGAGGGCGTGGCGGCGGTGGCCGCCCCCATCCACGACCGCCGCAGGATGCCGGTCGGCGCCGTGGCCGTGACGGGTGCCGTGGAGCGCGTCTGCGCGGGCGGCGAACTGCGGCCCGAGCTCGTCGCGGCCGTACGGGACTGCGCCCGCGCCGTCTCCCGGGATCTGGGCGCCGGACGCTTCTGAGCACGCCGCGGCGTCGGTAACGATCGAGTCGCGCGTCACACACCTCTTGACGCACCCCTCATCGGGGAGAAACATTGCCGTTCACCGGTCGGCATTGCCGAACGCTTAACGGCAATACGCGTTAGAGTGTGACAGTGCCGAGGGCCGGTCAAGCCCTACAGGTGATGTACCCGTGCTGAACGAGTACCCACCTTGGGTGCGATCCACCGGAGGGACCCGGTGTTTCGCCTTCCCCTGGACGAAGGACAAAGGAGTCACGGGTGTCCAGCTCCGACATCTTCATCGGCGAGACCATCGGTACCGCCGTTCTCGTACTGCTCGGCGGCGGTGTCTGTGCCGCCGTCACGCTCAAGCGCTCCAAGGCGCACAACGCCGGATGGCTGGCCATCACCTTCGGGTGGGGCTTCGCCGTACTGACCGGCGCCTACATAGCCTCCGGTGTGTCCGGCGCCCATCTCAATCCGGCGGTCACGATCGGCCTGGCGATCCAGGGTGGCACCGCGTGGAGCGATGTGCCCCTGTACCTCGTCTCCGAACTGTTCGGCGCGATGATCGGTGCCGTGCTCGTCTGGGCCGTCTACTACGGACAGTTCCACGCGCACCTCACCGATCCCGAGATCGTGAAGGACCAGCCGGCCGAAGAGGGCATGGTCGACCAGTCGGCGGCGCCGAAGGCCGGCCCCGTACTCGGCATCTTCACCACCGGCCCGGAGATCCGGAACGGGGTGCAGAACGTCGTCACGGAGATCATCGCCACGTTCGTACTCGTCCTGGCGATCCTCACCCAGGGCCTCAACGACGAGGGCAACGGCCTCGGCGCTCTCGGTGCCCTGATCACCGCGCTGGTGGTCGTCGGAATCGGTCTGTCGCTCGGTGGCCCGACCGGCTACGCGATCAACCCGGTGCGCGACCTCGGTCCGCGAATCGTGCACGCGTTGCTCCCGCTGCCGAACAAGGGCGGGTCGGACTGGGGCTACGCCTGGGTACCGGTGGTAGGACCGCTCATCGGGGCCGCGCTCGCAGGCGGGCTCTACAACCTCGCCTTCGCCTGAGCCACACCTGCACATCACACAGACTTCCGGGAGCCAACCGTGACCGACGCACACACCACCGGCCCGTTCATCGCGGCCATCGACCAGGGCACCACGTCCAGCCGCTGCATCGTCTTCGACAAGGACGGCCGGATCGTCTCGGTCGACCAGAAGGAGCACGAGCAGATCTTCCCCAAGCCCGGCTGGGTCGAGCACAACGCGACCGAGATCTGGGAGAACGTCCAGGAAGTCGTCGCGGGGGCGATCGTCAAGGCCGGCATCACCTCCGCCGACGTCAAGGCGATCGGCATCACCAACCAGCGCGAGACCACGCTGCTCTGGGACAAGAACACCGGTGAGCCCGTCCACAACGCCCTCGTCTGGCAGGACACCCGCACCGACGGGCTCTGCAAGGAGCTCGGCCGCAACGTCGGCCAGGACCGCTTCCGCCGCGAGACGGGTCTGCCGCTCGCGTCGTACTTCGCCGGCCCGAAGGTCCGCTGGCTGCTCGACAACGTCGAAGGGCTGCGCGAGCGCGCCGAGCGGGGCGACATCCTCTTCGGCACCATGGACTCCTGGGTCATCTGGAACCTGACCGGCGGCACCGACGGCGGCGTCCACGTCACCGACGTCACCAACGCCTCGCGCACCCTCCTGATGAACCTGCACAAGATGCAGTGGGACGACAAGATCGTCCAGTCGATGGAGATCCCGTCGGCAGTCCTGCCGGAGATCCGGTCCTCCGCCGAGGTGTACGGCACCGCCAAGGGCGGCGTCCTCGACGGCGTCCCGGTGGCCTCCGCGCTCGGCGACCAGCAGGCCGCGCTGTTCGGTCAGACCTGTTTCGCCCAGGGCGAGGCCAAGTCCACGTACGGCACCGGCACCTTCATGCTGATGAACACCGGCCATACCCCGGTGAACTCGTACAACGGGCTGCTGACGACCGTCGGCTACCAGATCGGCGACCAGAAGCCGGTGTACGCCCTCGAGGGGTCCATCGCCGTCACCGGTTCGCTGGTCCAGTGGATGCGCGACCAGATGGGCCTGATCAAGTCCGCGGCCGAGATCGAGACGCTCGCCTCCTCCGTCGAGGACAACGGCGGCGCGTACTTCGTGCCCGCGTTCTCCGGCCTGTTCGCCCCGTACTGGCGTCCCGACGCCCGCGGTGTGATCGCCGGACTCACCCGGTACGTCACCAAGGCGCACATCGCCCGTGCCGTGCTCGAGGCCACCGCCTGGCAGACCCGCGAGATCAGCGACGCCATGACCAAGGACTCCGGCGTCGAACTGACCGCGCTCAAGGTCGACGGCGGCATGACCTCCAACAACCTGCTGATGCAGACGCTCTCCGACTTCCTGGACGCGCCCGTGGTGCGCCCCATGGTCGCCGAGACCACCTGCCTCGGCGCCGCCTACGCCGCCGGCCTCGCCGTCGGCTTCTGGCCGGACACCGACGCGCTGCGCGCCAACTGGCGCCGCGCCGCCGAGTGGACACCCCGTTTGGACGCGGCCACCCGTGACCGCGAGTACAAGAGCTGGCTCAAGGCCGTCGAACGGACCATGGGCTGGATCGAGGACGAAGAGATCTGAGGAGCAATCGACATGACCACCCTGCAGAGCGTCCCCGCCCTCGGGACGCATCCGGCCTCCGGCTCCCTCCCGAGCCGCGCCGAGACCCGGGAGCAGCTTTCCAAGGCGACGTACGACCTCCTGGTGATCGGCGGCGGCATCCTGGGCATCTCCACCGCCTGGCATGCCGCGCAGTCCGGGCTGCGGGTGGCCCTGGTGGACGCCGGCGACTTCGCCGGCGCCACCTCCTCCGCCTCCTCCAAGCTGCTCCACGGCGGTCTGCGCTACCTCCAGACCGGCGCGGTGAAGCTGGTCGCGGAGAACCACTTCGAGCGGCGCGCGGTGTCCCGTCAGGTCGCCCCGCACCTGGCCAACCCGCTCACCTTCTACCTGCCCGTCTACAAGGGCGGGCCGCACGGCGCGGCCAAGCTCGGCGCGGGTGTCTTCGCCTACTCGGCGCTGTCCGCGTTCGGTGACGGCGTCGGTCATGTGATCAGCCCGGCCCGGGCGCAGCGCGATGTGCCCGAGCTGCGTACGGACAATCTGAAGGCCGTCGCGGTCTACGGCGACGACCAGATGAACGACGCCCGGATGGCGCTGATGACGGTCCGCGCGGCAGTGGACGCGGGGGCCGTCGTCCTCAACCACGCCGCGGTGACGGGGCTGCGGTTCACCAAGGGCCGGGTCACCGGCGCCGAGCTGGAGGACCGTCAGGACGGTACGGAGTTCGGCGTCGACGCCCGTCTCGTGCTGAACGCCACCGGCCCGTGGGTCGATCACCTGCGCAAGCTGGAGGACCCGAATTCGGCGCCTTCCATACGGCTGTCCAAGGGTGCGCACCTCGTGCTCAAGCGCACCCGCCCGTGGAAGGCCGCGCTGGCGACGCCGATCGACAAGTACCGGATCACGTTCGCCCTGCCGTGGGAGGACATGCTGCTGCTCGGTACGACCGACGAGGAGTACGAGGGTGACCCGGCCGATGTCGCGGTCACCGAGAAGGACACGGCGCAGATCCTCGACGAGGCGGCGTTCTCGGTCCGTGACCAGCAGCTGTCCCGGGACCTGATCACCTACTCCTTCGCGGGGCTCCGGGTACTGCCGGGCGGTCCCGGGAACACCTCGAAGGCCAAGCGCGAGACGGTCGTGACCGAGGGCCGCGGCGGGATGCTGTCGGTCGCGGGCGGCAAGTGGACGACGTTCCGCCACATCGGCCGCACGGTGATGAACAAGCTGGCCGAACTGCCCGGACACCCCCTCGCCGAGGACATGGAGCCGATGGCCCGGCTGCCGAAGAAGGTACCGCTGCCCGGTATCGCCAACCCGAACGCGGTCGCGCACCGGCTGCTGGTCGACGGCGGTACGCCGGGACCGCGGATGTCCGCCGACACGGCACGGCACCTCGCGACCCACTACGGCTCGCTCTCCTTCGACATCGCGCGGCTGGCGAACGAGAACCCGGCGCTGGCCGAGCGCATCCACCCCGACGCCCCGGAGATCTGGGCTCAGGTGGTGTACGCGCGTGACCGCGAGTGGGCCGAGACGGCGGACGACGTGCTGCGCCGCCGGACGACGCTGACGATCCGGGGCCTGGCGACGGACGACGTCCGGGCCAAGGTCGAGGACGTGCTGGCCGACGGCCGCTGACGGCGGCGGCACGCGGCAACAGGGGCGGTCTCCCGGTCGGGAGGCCGCCCCTGCGGCGTTGCGCCCGTCCGGCGTGCCATGCAGCCGCCATACGGGTGCAATGTGACGCGGGGACAGTGGAGAGATGTCCGAACCACAGGGATTCCATCTGTCAGTGGCACTGAACGGCGCCGGTTCGCATCCGGCCGCGCCCGCCAGGCCCTTCACGCCCGAGGGGTACGCCCGGCTGGTGCGCGGCGCCGAGGCCGGACTGCTCGACTTCATCACGGTGGAGGACGGCCCCGGGCGGCTCGACTCAGCCCTGCTGCTCGCCCTGGCTGCGCAGGTCACCGACCGGATCGGGCTCGTCCCGCTGGGGCCCACGACGGGTGACCCCACCGCCTGGGCCACACGGATCTCGACGCTCGACCATCTGAGTGCGGGGCGGGCGGGAGTGCGGCCCCGGGCAGCGACGAGCGACTCCGAGCGCGCCCGGCTGGCACGGATCTTCGGCACTCCCGAGGGCGACCGGCGGGTGGCCGAACTCTTCGCCGAGGCAGGCGAGTTCCTGACCGAGGCCACCGGGGCGTGGGGCGCCTCCGTGTCCTCCCCGCAGGGCAGGCCGCCGCTGGCCCTGCTCGCGCACGCCACGGTCCCCTACCGGCTGGCGGCCGCGCACGGCGACGTTGTCTTCGTTACTCCCGCGGACACCGCCGCGCTGGTCGCCATACGCGAGGAGGTCGAGTCACTGCGGGAGGAGGCGGGCCGGCCGGCCGGCGCGCTGCGTGTCTTCGCCGACATCGATGTCGTGCTGGGCGACAGCCAGGAGGCGGCCGACGCACGCCGTGCCGGTCTGGAGGAGGCCGCCGGCGCTCCGTTCACCTCGGACGCCGCCGTCTTCTCCGGCACGCCGGACGGTCTGGCGGACCTTCTGGAGGAGTGGTTCCGCGAGGGCGGCGCCGACGGCTTCCGGCTGCGCCCCGCGGTGCTCCCCGACGACCTGGACGCGATCGTCGCCGGGCTGGTGCCCGTCCTTCAGCGGCGCGGGCTCTTCCGCACCGCGTATTCCGCCCGGACCCTCCGCGGCCACCTCGGCCTCGCCGCCGCCTGACACCTGCCGCGAAAGAAGGAAGGCCTCCCTTGAAGTTCTCCGTACTCTCCCTCATCGGCCACGCCCCGCACCCGCTGACGGGCGAACTCCCCTCGGCCGCCACACGGTTCCACGAGGTGATCGAGACCGGTGCGGCGGCGGAGCGGCTCGGCTTCGACGCGTATGCGATCGGGGAACGGCATGCCGGGCCGTTCCTCTCGTCGAGCCCGGGCGTGGTCCTGGGCGCGCTGGCCGCCAGGACCTCCACCATCCGGCTGCTGACCGGGGTCACGGTCGTCGCGATCCTCGATCCGGTGCGGGTGGCGGAGGAGTTCGCGACCCTCGACCAGATCGCGCGGGGCAGGATCGAGCTCGTCGTGGGGAAGGGCGCGGAGGCCGGTCACTTCAGCCTGTTCGGGCTGGACGAGGAGCGGCAGTGGGACCTGCAGAAGGAGAAGTACGAGCTGCTGCGGCGGCTGTGGAGCGAGGAAGGGGTCGACTGGGAGGGCGAGTTCCGTCCCGCACTGAAGAACGTGACGACCGTGCCCCGCCCGTACGCCGGCCCCCCGCGTGTCTGGCACGGCTCGGCGACCAGCCTCAACTCCCCCGACCTGGCGGCCGAGCACGGCGACCCGCTCTTCACCGCCAATGCCGTTCAGCCCCGCGAGGCCTATGCGCGGCTGATCGCCCACTACCGCGAGCGGTTCGAGGCGTACGGTCATGATCCGGCGGACGCGCGGGTGGCGGCGGGGTCCGGCGGCCTGCTGATCGCGGACACCACGCGGAAGGCCGTCGAACGCTACAAGGAGCTGTACGCGGCCAAGGTCGCCCAGTCCTTCAAACCGCATCTGGAGGGCAGGGCCGGTTACAACACGCCCTTCCGCACGATCGAGGACGCGATAGCCGACGGTCCCCAGCTCATCGGCTCCCCGCAGCAGATCATCGACAAGATCCTCGGCTTCCACGCGGTGTACGGGCACGATCTGCAGTCGATCACCGTGGACGGATTCGGCCTGTCGCACGGCGAGCAGCTGGAGACGCTGCAGCGGTTCGCCGAGGAGATCGCCCCGGTCGTACGGCGTGAGGCGCCCTCCACGCTCTGGGACTGACCCGGGTCGCGGTCGGAACCGGGGCGGCGCGTGTCCCGGCCGCCCGGCGCGTACGCCGCGGGCCGCAGGGGCCGTCGCC
>NZ_JBHWZS010000231.1:0-13847 GCF_042728155.1 Streptomyces sp. NPDC060209 | reverse complement strand
CCAGTACCTCTACGAGATCGCTCTCGCCACCTGCCTCCCCGGCACCGAGGACTCCCACCCCACGCGGTGCACCCGGGTTCTCCCGCGAACCGGCCCCACGAGAGCACTGACGAGCCCCCGGCCGTTGACATCGGTGAGGGACCGTTGCTTGGCTGGGGCGAAGGGCAACAAGCGCTTACAGGCCGGACTTTGGAGCGTGCTGGTGGAGCTCTCCCGTCGTTCCGCACTGTCCGTGATCCCCGCAGCCACGCTCTGGGCGGTGTCCCAGGCGCTGCGGGCCGAGGCGGAGCCCCGCCGCGATCCGGCTGCCACGTCCAGCTCTTCGGCGCCCTCGGACGAGGTTTCGGCCACCCTCCTCCGTAACACCGTCGCGGTCTTCGCCGGCACGGACGGGTCCAACGCCCGCCCCGAGGTCACCCCGAAACTCGCCTCCCTGCAGACGACGGCGCACGCCCGGCTCGCCGCGATGGACGGCGCAGGGCAGGACGAGCTCTTCGAGGGCGTGCCGCTCGGCACCAGCGACCCGAACCTGAGCACGTCGTACCAGTACCTCTACGAGATCGCTCTCGCCACCTGCCTCCCCGGCACCGAGGACTCCGGCCTGCACGGCGACGCCGCGGTCCGACGCCGGGTCGTCGACGGCCTGGCCCGGCTCCACGACGACTGGTTCGGCGACCAGTCGAAGGGCTACTACGGCAACTGGTTCCACTGGGAGATCGGGATACCGGCCTACGCGACCAAGACCCTGGTCCTCCTCAGGGACGAGCTCGCGGCGTACCGGCCGGATCTCACGGCGACGTACATCGCCTCCATGGACGCGTACCTGCGCAACGGCAAGGACGGCGACGTCGATCTCGACTCACGCTTCCACACCGGCGCCAACCTCGCCGACATCACGACGAACCGGGTCCTCCAAGGCGCCCTGCTCGGCGACGAGGCCCGCATCACCAAGGCCCTCGCCGACCAGCTGACCGTCTTCGCGACGGTCGACCCCTACCGGCCGCACCACGGGGTCACCGACGGCTTCTACGCCGACGGTTCCTTCGTCCAGCACGGCTCCGTCGCGTACACCGGCTCCTACGGCAAGGGACTGCTCACCCGGATCGTCCAGACCATCAAGATCCTCGACGGCACCGGCTACGTACCCGAGGACAGCCTGGTCGGTGTCGTACAGGGCTGGGTCGCCGACGGCTTCGCCCCACTGATCTTCGAGGGCTGGATGATGGAGATCGTCAAGGGGCGTGCTGTCTCACGGACCGGCACGGGGTACGCGGACGTCACCTCCGTCGTGGAGGCCGTCGTCGACCTCTCCGCGCATACGTCCGGCAACGACGCCGAGGCTCTCGAGGGCTACGTGAAACACGTCCGGCAGACCTCGAAGGCGAACCTCGATCCCACCGCCTTCGTCTCCCCCGTCAGCATCGCCCGCTACGCCGACATCCTGAACTCCCCCGTGCCCGCGAGGGATCTCGGGCCCGCAGCCTCCCACGCGCCCTACAACGCCATGGACCGGACCGTCCACCGCCGGCCCGGCTACGCCTTCGCGCTCGCCCGCAGCTCCGCCCGCATCAGCATGTACGAGTACATGAGCGGCGAGAACCTGATGCCGTGGTTCCAGGGCTCCGGCGCCCACTACCTCTATCTGTCCGGCGCGGACCAGCGGCAGGCGTTCGGCATCGACTACTTCACCGCTGTCCCGCCCTACCGCCTCGCAGGCGTCACGGCTCCCGTCGAGACCCGACGCACCGTCCCCGAGCTGTACGGCACCCTTTGGTACGACAACCCCGGGCGCGGCTTCACCTCGTCCTCCGAGTCGCAGAACACATACGTCTACTTCCCTCGCGGCACCCACGCGTTCTCCGGCGGCGCCCGCCTCGGCGCCTACGGGGTGACAGGTCTCGTGCTGTCCGACGACGCGGCGTACGCCGCCCAGCAGGCGGGCAAGCTGCCCGAGGACTTCGTCGCCTACCGCGCGGCGCGTGCCACCAGGTCCTGGTTCATGTTCGACGACGAGATCCTCGTGCTCTCCGCAGGTGTGACCGGCATGACGGGGCGTGCGGTGACCACGACGGTCGACAGCCGCATCGCCGATCCCTCCTCCCCCGTCTTCATCACGGGCGGCCTTCGCGACGGGTCGCCCTGGCAGAGGACCGGAACCGCCCCTCCGGCCTGGCTGCGGTACGCCGACGAGGGGCAGAAGACCTCGGTCGGGTACGTCTTCCTCTCCGGCCCGCCGCCGGTCGTCGCACTCGACACGGTCACCCGCAGCCGGCGCCTCGTGCGCCTCGCGAACGCGGACACGGCGGTGACCAAGCAGGTCTTCACGCTGTCCTACGAGCAGGCCGCCGGCGTGCGCCCCACCTCCATGGCGCACGCCCTCGTCCCGAACGCCTCCGCGCAGCAGTTGGCGTCCTACGCCCACGGCCCGCTCTCCGTGCTGTCCAACACGGACCGCCTGCAGGCCGCAGTGCATACGCACCTGGGCATCACCGCCGCCAACGCCTTCACCCCGGGAACCCACCGGGCGGGACGCCTCTCGATCGACGGCCCGGCTGCCGTCATGCTGCGCCGCACCGAGGGCGGCACGTACCTGGTCGCGGTGTCCGACCCCACGACGACGCGACGCACCGTATCGGTCACCCTTCACGGCCGTCCCCTGCGGTGCGTCTCGGCCGACACCGGAGTCCGCGTCCACCAGGTCCCCGGCGGCACCCGCCTCGACGTCACGACCCACCACGCCCACGGCCGCAGCTTCACGGCGACTCTGGCCGGGAGGACATGAGGGAGTCCGCCGCCCCGACAATGCGGTTGTCGGCCGCGACCCGGCCGCGAGAGCATCCCGGCATGGAAGAGCCCGCTGAGATCCTGAGTCACGACCAGGTCGAACTGCGCCGCTGGCGAACGAGCGACCTCGACGCCCTGCAGGAAGCGATCTCCGGTTCCCTGGAGCATCTGATCCCGTGGATGCCGTGGGCGGCGACCCACGACCGCGAGCAAGGCGCGGCCTTCCTCGCCCGCAACCAGGAGGAGTGGGAGAGCGGGCACGCCTTCGGCTACGCGATCACCTCGGACGCGACGGTGATCGGCAGCTGCGGCCTCTTCCGCCGGATCGGTGCGGGCGGACTCGACATCGGCTACTGGCTGCACCCCCGGTGGACAGGCCGGGGCCTCGCCACCACGGCCGCGACCGCGCTCGTCGAGCAGGGCTTCCAGCTGGCGGGCATCGACCGCATGGAGATCCACCACGACGCCGCCAACCCGGCCAGCGGAGCAGTGGCCCACCGCCTGGGATTCATGGAGGCCGGACGCGGACCCGCACCGGAAGGGCCGGCCGCCCCCGGTGAAGTGGGCATCGATGTGGTGTGGCGGATCACGGCCGCCCAGTGGGAGGCGAGAACGGCCGCACGCATCGGGACAGGTGAGCTGAGGTGACGGGGAAGCCTCGGCCGGCACCCGCCCCGTAACCTCTGCGGTGTGATCATCTGGCTGAACGGAACCTTCGGCGCGGGGAAGACCACCACCGCGCGTGAACTGACGTCCCGGATCCCCGAGTCCCGGCTCTTCGACGCCGAGAAGGTCGGGGAGATGCTCTGGCACGTGCTCGGCACACCGCCCCGCGATTTCCAGGACTGGCGGCCGTGGCGCGGTCTGGTCGTGGAGACGGCGCGGCAGCTGCTCGACTACGTCGGCGGGACGCTCGTCGTCACCCAGACCGTCCTCCAGGAGACGTACTGGCAGGAGCTGAGCACGGGCCTTGCCGAGGCCGGCATCCCGGTCCGCCATTTCCTCCTCCACACGGATCACGAGACCCTCGTACACCGCATCAGGACCGACGCGGCGCCCGAGAGCGCGAACGCCGCGCAGTGGCGGCTCGACCACCTCCCGGCCTACCGCGACGCCCTGCCCTGGCTGCAGCGGGAGGCGGAGACCGTCGACACCACCGGCGTACCGCCGTCCCGCGTCGCGGAGATCGTCATCGGCCGTCTCGGGAAGCCGGGCGAGTGAAAGAATCCGATGATGCCCTCATCATCGGAAACGATCGACGCATCTGCCTCCGGCACCTGGAAGCTCGGCGACCTCGTGGTCAACCGTCTCGGCTTCGGCTCGATGCGCCTTCCCCAGAACGGTACGGCGTTCGCCGACCGAGCCCCGAGCGACAGGGACCGTGCCCTGCGCGTCCTGCGCCGCGCCGTCGAGCTCGGCGTGAACCACATCGACACCGCGGCCTTCTACTTCTCGCCGCTGAGGTCCGCCAACGAGCTCATCAACAGCGCGCTCGCCCCGTACGCCGACGATCTGGTCATCACCACCAAGGTCGGCCCCGGCCGCACCCCCTCGGGCGAATTCGTCTGGGCGACCCCCGAGCAGCTCCGCGGCCAGGTCGAGGAGAACCTGCGCCAGCTCGGCCGCGACCATCTGGACGTCGTGAACCTGCGCCTCGCGGGGAGTCAGGCCTCCGCGTCCGTCGCCGAACACTTCGGTGCCCTGGCAGAGCTCCGCGAGGCCGGACTCATCCGCCACCTCGGCATCTCCAACACCACACCGGAACAGCTCACCGAGGCCCAGGGCATCGCGCCCGTGGTCTGCGTACAGAACGCGTACGGCCTCGGCTCCCCTGCCGACGACCATGCCTTCCTTCGCACCTGCGGCGAACAGGGCATCGCTTTCGTTCCGTTCTTCGCCATCGCGGGCGCCGGACGCGAGGAAGGCGCGAGCAGCGCCCAGGACGAGGCGGTCCTGACCGTCGCACGCGGCCACGGGGCGACGCCCGCACAGGTGCGGCTGGCCTGGACACTCCACCAGGGACCGCACGTCCTGGCCATCCCCGGCACCGGCAACCCGGACCACCTCGACGAGAACGTGGCCGCCGGTGCCCTGCGGCTCACCTCCGAGGACCTGACCCTCCTCGCGCGATGACCGGGACCGTGCGCGGGGACGGGACGGGCGCGGGAGCCGGGCGGATCCTCCGCTGGAACCTCTTCATCGGCGGCCACCTGAGCTCCTCCGTACCCGTACGCCTGGTCGAACGCACGGATGAAGGCCAGTTGGTGTGGCTGGAGACCGGCACCCCGATGTGGCGTACGGGACTGCCCCGCGGCGCCCACCTCCGGGACATCCCGCCCGAGGCCCGGCCCGCGCACGGCTATCCGGCGAAGGCCGGCCGCTGGCCCAGGGGCAGCGCCCTCATCCACCAGCCGTCCGGAGCCGGGCACGCGGTGTTCTGGTTCTTCGGGCGGCGACAGACGTTCGACCGCTGGTACGTGAATCTGGAGCGCCGGACCCATCGCGGCGAGGACATCGACGTGGCCGACCACGAGCTGGACATCACCGTGGCGGCGGACCGCAGCTGGCAATGGAAGGACGAGCGGTCGTTCGCCGAGAAGACCGGGCACCCCGCGTACTGGTCCACGGAGGAGGCTGCCGCGATCCGCGCCGAGGGGGAACGTGTGGCCCGCCTCGCGGAGGTGAGCGCGTTCCCCTTCGACGGCTCCTGGTGCGACTTCAAGCCACCGTCGCACTGGACGACCCCGGCCCGGGGCCCGGCGCCCGTACGCACCGTTCTCTGACACCCGAAGCCGCGAGGCCTTCCCTGCCCGGCACCTGATGATGCGTCGGCCGGAAGCCACCGGCGCGCTCACGGCTCTCGAACAGCGCGTACGAATGCCTGGCGTCCCGTGAACGCATCAACCGCACCCGGAACCCATGGCCACCGTCGTTGCTAGCGGTCACACCGCGTGATACACAGAGTAACCATGCATATGCAGGCAGATTCCGAGGCGAGCCGCAGGTCAGGGCGGCTTCTCCGGTCAAACGTGCGAGATCCGGGTAAAGAGACCCGGGAAGGCGTCGTGCGATGCCGGTTTCATCAGCGAAGATAGAGACCGACCCGTGTCGCACGGCACGGGCTGCGAACTACCCAACAGGGGCGGTGACTTACATGATCCTGGCAGCTGAAAAGGGCGACATCACCACCATCATCGGCGGAATCGCCCCGAACTGGGGGCCGTTCGGGACCCTGGGCAACGAGGCGCGCATCATGATCGAGGTGGTGATGGCGGTCGCCATCCTGCTCTGCCTCGGCATCGCGATCTGGGGTGCGGCGAAACAGCGCATCGGCGCGACGGCACTGCGCGACACCTTCAGCGCGGAACAGGGCAAGGGCCTGATCGTGGCGGGGCTGACCGGCGTCTTCATCATCGGATCGCTGGGCACGCTGTTCACCATTGTGTACGGAATGGCTGTCTGACCCGCTGTCAGACCACCACCCTGCCCCACGGGCCCGTGCCAGTGCCCTTCCACCCCACACCACCCGTCCGTCGTGCCCACCGGCAGAGGTTGCGTCCCCTGATGTCGAGTCACCACACCGCGCCCACGCGGAAACCAGCACCGCTACCGTCGTACTACGCGGAACTGCACACGGCTGAGGGGGCGTACACGGCATGAGCCAGGGCGACGAGCGCGGATACGGCGGCAACGAGCCGGGGGGCCGCAACGACGACGCGTACAGCACCCTCGGCGGGACGCGCCAGACACGCACGCGTCTCCCCGGCGGAGACGACGGCGACGGCTACGGCCGCCGGCCCGCCCGGAACTCCCGCTCGCTGATCATGGTGGTGGGCGTGGTGGTGCTGCTGATCGCGGCGATCGCGTTCGCGAACCAGGGCGGGGGCGGCGCCTCGGACGGCGGCAAAGAGAAGAAGTCGGACACGGCGGGGGCCGGCCCCACGGCCGCGACGGGCACGAAGCCGGTCCAGGGCAAGAACGGCACGATCGCGTCGGGCTTCGCGCATGACGAGCAGGGGGCGCAGAGCGCGGCGGCGAATTACGCGGTGGCGCTGGGGTCTGCGGAGATGTTCGACAAGACGAAGCGTGACGGCATCCTTCAAGCGACCCACGACCCTGCCGTCGTACAGACTCTCCAGGCCGACATGGCCAAGGCATACTCCGCCGGCTTCCTCACCAACGTCGGACTGAACGAAGACGGCAGCACCCCCGGTGGACTGACGTTCGTCTCCAGAACCATTCCGGTGGGAACCAAGGTGACGGCCCAGGGCACGGACGCCGCGACCGTGGAGGTCTGGTGCACAGGTCTCGTCGGCATGGCAGGCGAGGGCTCCACCAAGCCCGTCACGGCCACCTGGTTCACCATCACCGAGAAGCTCAGGTGGGTCGGTGACGACTGGAAGATCGCGTCGTCGAGTCAGGCAGAGGGACCGACACCCGTCAACGGCGACAACCGGGCCTCGACCGCAGACGAAATCGCCGGTGCGGTCGAGGGATACGGAGGCTTCACCTATGCCCGATAACCGCCGATTCCGCGCCCTCTCACTCGCCGGAATCCTGGGAAGCTTCCCGGCCGCGATGATTGCCCTCGCATCTCGTGCCTACGCTGCGCCGACACCGACCCCGTCGCCGAGTACCAGCAACAACCCCTGCGACCTCATCGTCGGGCTTGCCAAGGACTACTGCGAGGACGGCGACGCCGCCGGAGGCGACCGCAGCACGCCCCCCATCACCGACGACGCCCTCGACCCCCTCACCTCCCTCGCCCGCGGCTGCGCCGACGCCGCCGCCTACCTCGTGGGCAAGCTCAGCGAGGCCGTGGAGAGCACGGCGACCGTCGACTTCACCAATTCCACCTTCCGCACCCAGTACGCCGTCGTCTTCGCGGCGTCCACCATCCTCACCCTGGTCCTGTGGCTCTTCGCCGTGGCCAAGCGCGCCATCCGGGGCGTGCCGTTCACCACCGCGATCTCCGAGGCCATCGGATTCCTCTGGCTCACGGTTCTGGCCTCGGCCTTCACACCGCTCATCCTGTACGTGGTCGTCTCGGCCACCGACGGCGTCACCGAGGTCATCTCCGCCGCGACGGGCGGGCAGACCGATGTCTTCTTCGGCTCGTTCGCCGAGGCGCTCAAGAAGGGCACCGACATCGGCGGCGGGCCGATCATGCTGATCGTCGTCTCGCTCGTGTCGATCCTCGCCGCCGGCATCCTGTGGCTGGAGCTCGTGATCCGGGCCGCCCTGCTCTACGTGGGCGCCCTGCTGGGTGTCGTCGTGTACTCCGGACTCGTCGACAAGAACATGTGGGGCCACGTCCGCCGCTGGGCGGGCATCATGATCGCCGTGATCATGGTGAAGCCCGTCATCGTCATCGTGCTCGGGCTCGCCGGTGCGCTCTCGGCGGACGACGGGCCCAACGCCTTCTCGGCCGTCGTGTCCGGCCTCGCCATCATCCTGCTGGCCATCTTCGCCTCCGCCATGATCTACCGCTTCGTCCCCGGCTTCGGCGACGAGATCCAGGGCGCTCGCACCAACCGCAAGCAGGCCACCGACGGCTCCCAGGCCGCGGCGCTGATCAGCTCGCCCGCCGCGCTCGTCTCGCAGGGCATCAAGACCCACAGCGGCCGCGGCGGCGGTGAAGGCGGTGGCGGGGGCGGAGGCGCCCGGCCGGCGAACCCGGCCAGCGGCGGTGTCGCCGCCCACAGCTCCCGCACCCCGGGCGGAGGCGGCGCCGCGCCCTCGCCCCGCAGCGGGTCCGGACCCACCTCCGGCACCCCCCACGGCACCCGCTCCCCACGAGGCGGTCCAGGCAGCACAGGTAACACGAGCACAGGAGGTGGAGGGCGTTGACGACCCAGTCCCACACGATCGCGCCCCGCCGTACGTATCTCATCGGCCGCGCCCGGCCGAACGCGATCGTCGGCAAGAACCGTGAGACGGGCGAGATCGCGCTGATCATCGCCGGGGCGTTCCTCGGCATGATGAGCGGACTCCTCGTGCCGGTCCTGTCCCTGCGGATCGTGACGCTCATGGGCTTCCCCATGCTGGCCCTGGCCGTCGTGTACGTCCCCTACAAGGGCCGCACCTTCTACAAGTGGTTCGAGATCAACCGCAGTTTCAAGCGCACCCTGCGGCGCGGCACGGCCTATCGTTCCGCCGCCATCGAGGCCGGGATCGGCGCCGACGGGCGCGAGGTGGAGATCGGGCCGCCGCCCGGCATCGGCCGGATCAGCTGGCTCGCCGCGCCGTTCGGCCCCGACGAGATCGCCGTACTGCTGCACGCCGACCGGCGTACGGTCACCGCCGCCATCGAGATCGAGGGCCCCGGAGTCGGCCTGCGCGACAGCGAGGACCAGGAGGCCCTGGTCGACCGCTTCGGCACCCTGCTCAAGCATGTCGCCAACGGCGACGGCTTCGTGACCCGTCTCCAGATGCTGGCCCGCACGCTGCCCGCCGACCCCGACGCGCACGCCAAGGACGTCGCCCAGCGCGGTGACAGGTCCGCGCCCGGCTGGCTCCAGGAGTCGTACGACCAGCTCCAGTCGATGGTCTCCACCTCCAGCGAGCAGCACCGCGCCTACCTCGTCGCCTGCATGCACTACAGCCGCGACCTGGCCGCCGAGGCCAACGCCATGGCCCGGGCCATGCGCCCCCAGGGCGGCCGCAAGGTCGACCGCGACGCCGGTCTCGCCGTCGTCATGGCACGCGAGCTGACGGACATCTGTGCCCGGCTCGCCGAGGCGGACATCCGGGTCCGCCAGCCGCTCGGCCAGAGCCGGCTGGCCTCGCTCGTGCACTCGATGTACGACCCGGACCACCCCATCGACCACATCCAGGCGATGACGAAGCGCAACGCCTGGCCTGCCGAACTCGACGCGGTCGAGCCGACATTCCTGCAGGCCAAGACCCGCGAGTCGACGACGCGTGCCCCCTGGTGCCACTCCACGGCCTGGGTGAAGGAATGGCCGATGACCCCGGTCGGGGTCAACTTCCTGGCCCCTCTCCTCGTCCACACGCCCGACGTGATCCGCACGGTCGCGGTCTGCATGGACCTCGAACCCACCGAAGTCGCCATCGAGCGGATGCTGACGGAGAAGACCAACGACGACGCCGAGGCGAGCCGCCAGGCAAAGATGAACCGCACGGTCGACCCCCGTGACATCGCCGCCCACGGCAGGCTCGACCAGCGGGGTGAAGATCTGGCGAGCGGCGCGGCCGGGGTGAATCTGGTGGGGTACATCACCGTGTCGTCCCGGTCCCCCGAGGCGCTCGCCCGCGACAAGCGGACGATCCGGGCCTCGGCCGGCAAGTCGTATCTGAAGCTGGAGTGGTGCGACCGGGAGCACCACCGCGCCTTTGTGAACACCTTGCCGTTCGCCACCGGCATCCGTCGCTAACGAGAGGGCAGTCACGCCATGCGAGATCCGCTGTCCGCGATGTCGGATGCCTTCACCGCCTTCCTCTTCGGGAAGGTGGAGACGACCCGGCTGCCGGTGCGTACGTCGACGGGCCAGGCCCAGGCCGTCTACCTGCCGACCGCCGCGCCCGGCCTCGGCGACTCCGGCGTGATCATCGGGCGTGAGGTCTACTCGGGCAAGGGCTACATCTACGACCCGTTCCAGCTGTACGGCCAGCAGCTCCCCGCCCCGCACTGGCTGGTGCTCGGCGAGTCCGGCAACGGCAAGTCGGCGCTGGAGAAGACGTACGTGCTCCGCCAGCTCCGCTTCCGTGACCGCCAGGTCGTCGTCCTGGACGCCCAGGGCGAGGACGGCGTCGGCGAGTGGAACCTCATCGCCGAGGAGCTGGGCATCACGCCCATCCGGCTGGACCCCACGGCCGCGCTGAACGACGGGATCCGGCTCAACCCCCTCGACCCGTCGATCACCACGACCGGGCAGCTCGCCCTGCTCCGTACGATCATCGAGGTCGCCATGGGCCATGGCCTCGACGAGCGGTCCGGCTTCGCGCTCAAGGTGGCACACGCGTACGTCAACGACACCATCATCGACCGCCAGCCGGTCCTGATGGACATCGTGGAGCAGCTGCGCCACCCGAAGCCCGAGTCCGCCGAAGCGATGAACGTGGACATAGACGACGTACGGGCCTGGGGCCTGGACGTCGCCCTCGTCCTGGACCGGCTCGTCGACGGTGACCTCCGCGGCATGTTCGACGGCCCGACCACGATCGGCATCGACCTCGACGCGCCGCTGATCGTCTTCGACCTCTCGCACATCGACCGGAACAGCATCGCGATGCCGATCCTCATGGCGATCGTCGGCGTGTGGCTGGAGCACACCTGGATCAGGCCCGACCGGAAGAAGCGCATCTTCCTGGTCGAGGAGGCCTGGCACATCATCAACTCGCCGTTCGTCGCGCAGCTCTTCCAGCGCCTGCTGAAATTCGGGCGGCGCCTCGGGCTGTCCTTCGTCGCGGTCGTCCACCACCTCAGCGACGTCGTCGACGGAGCCGCGGCGAAGGAAGCGGCGGCCATCCTGAAGATGGCCTCCACCCGCACGATCTACGCCCAGAAGGCGGACGAGGCCAGAGCGACGGGCAAGGTGATCGGCCTGCCCAGGTGGGCGGTCGAGATCATCCCGACGCTGACCCCGGGCATCGCCGTGTGGGACGTCAACGGAAACGTGCAGGTCGTGAAGCACCTGATCACCGAGGCGGAACGCCCCCTGGTCTTCACCGACCGCGCGATGACCGAGGGCTCCGCGGTGGATCTGCTCCCCGAGGACGTACGGGCCGCGGAGCTGGAGGCGGAGCAGCGGGCGGCGCGGATCGAGCACCAGCAACGGCTGAACGAGTCGTCCGAGTCAACGGTGGCATGACATGGCACGCCAGGCACCATCCGGTCCGGGGCGCGGCGGCGAGAGCCAGGGCGGCATCCCGGACGGCCTGCTGATCGGCCTCCTGGCCTTCCTCTTCGGGCTGACGGTCCTGGCCTGGACGGCCACGGGCCTGGCAGGGCTCTTCGCCCACGGGGGCTGGCCGGACGGCGTCACGTTCACACGGACGCCGCTGGCCCTGCGCGCCCTGGCCGTCGAGCCGACGGACCTGCCGGGTGCCTGGCCCGACACCCCGCCGGGCGACCTCTCCGGACACGGGCTGTTCTGGGGCCTGTTCATCGGTGAAGTGATGGTGCTGCTGGTCCTGACGGTGTTCGCGGTCGGGGTGGTGACACGCTGGCGGCTGGTCCGGAAGCAGAGGCGCACGGCCCCGGCACCGTACGAGCCCGAACAGGACCCCGTACGAACACGCCCGGCGGCCCAGGAACCCACGCGGGCGGCGGCGCCCGCCGCCCCACCACGGGCACCCGCTCCGGCGCCCGCCGAAGCGACCCTGGCCACTTCGGCGCCCGTCGAGGCGGCCCCGGTCCCTGCCTCCGTCTCGCAGTACGCACAGGAGACCACCCCCGCCGAGGCCCTCGCCGCGTACGCGCAGGAGACCGCCCCGCTGGTCCCCACACCCCGCACCCCCCACGTGCTCTACGGCGCATCGGCCACCCGTCGGCCGGCCGTCGTCCAGGCCATCCGGGACGCCGACGGCCCCGCGCTCGTCGTGACCTCGGACCCCACCGTCTGGGCCGAGACGAAAGACGCCCGCAGCAAGCTCGGCCCGGTCCTCGTCTACGACCCGGGCCACCTCTGCGACACCCCGGCCCGCCTCCACTGGGCACCCACCGCCGGTTGCGAGGACCCCGCCACCGCGGCCTCCCGGGCGGCAGCGCTGCTCGCCCCGGTGCGCCCCCTAGCCCGGATCGACGCCGCCGTCGCCGACACCGCCCAGACCCTGCTCCAGTGCTGGCTGCACGCCGCCGCAGTGGACGGCCGCCCCTTCCGCCAGGTCCACCGCTGGGCCTCCGGCGCCGGAGGCCACGAACCGGTGCGTCTGCTCCGTACGCACCCCAAGGCGGCCTCCGGGCTCGCGGGGCTCCTGGAGTCCGCGCTCACCGCGTACCCCGAACGCCGGGAAGTGGCCCAGGAACTGACCGTACGGGCTTTCGCGGCGCTCTCCTCGGTCCACATCCGTGAGGCGTGCACACCCAACCGAGCCGATGCGCTCGTGCTGGATTCTTTTGTACGTGAGGGGGGAACGCTCTATGTGGTCGGTGAACCCATCGAGGATCCCCGCCACCACCCCGGTGCGATGCCCCTGCTCACCGCACTCGCCTCGCACGTGGTCGAGCACGGCCGCCGCATGGCCGTACGGTCAACCGACGGTCGGCTCGACCCACCAATGACGCTCGTCCTCGACGACGTCGCAGCCGTGGCTCCGCTTCCCCAGCTTCCGGAGCTGCTGTCGGCCGGCGAGGGCCAGGGGATGACCACCCTGGTCCTGCTCCGCTCCGAGGAACAGGCCCGCGCCCGCTGGCGTGAACGCCTGCCCGCACCCGGACCGCGCTGACCGCTTGCGTCTACCGGCGGATCTCGTACTCCAGCTCCAGGGCGGTCGGATCACCTTCCATCGGCAGCGTCCGCCCGGTCGGGACGAAGCCGATCCGGCGGTAGGAGGCCGCGGCCCGCGCGTTGGCCTCGTGGACGTAGAGCCGCACCCGCTCCAACGGCCGCCCGGTCACCGACCAGGACCAGTCGATCGCCTCCCGGAACAGCGCGTCCACCACACCGCGTCCCCGGTGCCCCTGCCGGACGAACACCCCAACCAGATGGGCCTGGTCGACCTCGGCCACCTCTCCGAAACCCGGCTCACCCGCGGGCCGCTCGACGAGGACCGACACCGTTCCCGCCCACAGACCGTCGGACGCCTCGGCGATGAACTGGCAGCTGTGCTCTCCCGCGGCAGCGCCCGCCGTCCGCTCCTGCCAGAACACATCGGGCTTGGCCAGCGCTTGCTCGTACGTCTCGAGGAAGGCGATCGGGGCAGCCGGGTCCCGCAGCGCCACCAACCGAATCTCCCGGGCCCGCTGCCACTCCTCGGCCCGTACCGCACGCACGACGTAGTCCATCCGCCGATCGTGCCCCGACGCTCCCACCACGGCAAACGAGATACGCCGGGCGGCCGTGACAGCGCAACGGGCCCGACACCGTCCGGTGTCGGGC
>NZ_JBHWZS010000230.1:0-13876 GCF_042728155.1 Streptomyces sp. NPDC060209 | reverse complement strand
GTCTTCAGGCCGTACGTGCCGGGAACCGTACGTTCCTCGGGCACTCAGGTTCCCTGCCCGGATTCCTGGCCACGCTGCTGTTCAGCATCGAGGACGACGTGGCGGCCGTGGTGCTCTCGAATGCCACCTCCGGCCCGCTCACCGGTACGGTCGCCGCGGACCTCCTGCAGATCGTCGCCGACGCGGAGCCGCGGATCCCGGAGCCCTGGCGCCCGCTGCCCGAGGTCGACGAAGGGCTGCTGGCGTTGACCGGTCCCTGGTACTGGGGCACGCGGGCCCACGCCCTGAAGCTGCTCGCAGACGGGGGTCTCGAGCTTCAGCCGCTGCAAGGCGTTGGCCGCGGGTCGGGGTTCCAAGCACGTCCCGACGGGACTTGGACGGGTCTCAACGGTTACTACGCGGGGGAGACGCTCCGGGTCGTGCGTGCCGAAGACGGAACGGTGGACCATCTCGACCTGGGATCGTTCGTTTTCACCCGGGAGCCGTATGACAGGAGCACGGCCATCCCCGGTGGCGTGGACGACGGGGGCTGGCGAGGGCTCGCACTCTGAAGGGCGTGGGTCGGCGTTTCACGTGAAACCGTCAGGAGCCGCGAACGTGAAACGCCGACCGGGACGCTCCCCAACTCCCGGACGGCGCACGGATCAGGCCGTCAGTTCGCGTTCCAGAGGCGTGCGGAAGCGTGGCGTGATCCGGGCGTCGCCCATCCATGCCGACAACCGAGCAGCCTCTGTCTCGATGAGCTGCGCGGCATCCTGGCCCACGTCGGACAGCAGACGCCACACCGGCTCACCATCTGCGCGCTGGGCCCAGCCACCCACGATTTCGCCGTTCCACCACACAGTGGGGCCGATGTTGCCGGCGCGGTCGAAAAGCGCGGCACGGTGATTCGCGGCTAACTGGAAACCGCGGTCGGCCCAGCCCATAGCGCTCGGGTCGAGACCGGGCAGCAGGGCCGCCCAGGGCTCCGGAGGAGGCTCAGCGGCGAGATCGCCCGGGGCGACCCAGCCGACGGCCCCGCTGTCGAGCAGTACTTCCTCAGGGGCGACGGCCGCCAGGGCCGCACGTGTCTCACGGACGCCCCAGCCGGTCCACCACTTCAGATCCGCCTCGGTCGCCGGACCGTACGAGCGCAGCCAGAGCCTGGCCACCTCCGCTCGCGCCTCGGCAGGATCCGACGCGGGCCATGGCTCGGCGGCCGTCCAGCGGAACTGACTGGAGGTCCATGAACCACGCGGCCGGTCGCGGCGGATCCGCCCATCGGCGGCCAGTACCCGGATGATCCGGGAGGCGACTCCCTGCACGGTCTCCTGCCTCGTGCCGGGAAAGACCGTGATCTTCGTGCGCAGAGCCGGTACGGCCGCGGAGAGCTCATTTCCCGTCGCGGGCCCTCGGGCGGCCAGAGCGGTGAGCGTCTCGCTCTCCGTGTCGGCGAGCCACCGCTCGTCCAGGCCGTTGCCGTCCTCCCGTAGATGCTTGAGCAGCTTGCGCCGTTCCTTGGCTGCCACCATGCGTGCGTTCGACGCGTCGACGGCGGGTGCGACGTCCGTTGACACGGTGAACAGGGTGTTCCGCATGGACAGCAGGCGAACCAGCGAGACGTCCTCGTAGAGGGCGCGCTCCACCACCGCGGTGCCGGGGTCGGACAGGCGTGCGCACACCGAGAGATAGAGCGTCGCGGCATCGGTCGCGTGCAGGGCTACGACGGCGTCCGCCACCGCCACGACCGAGTCGGCCCGCTCGGACGGAACCAGCAGATGGCGTCGCCCCAGTCTGCTCCTGCGCTGCTTGTCATCGATGCGGTACATGCGTGCCCTCTCGCATTGCGGAGCTCCGGGGGCGCTACGGGGTCAGAGTGCGAGCTTGAATCCCACGTGGCTCGCCGTGAAGCCGAGCCGCTCGTAGAAGCGGTGGGCGTCGGTACGGGTGGCATCCGATGTCAACTGCACCAACTGGCAACCCTGACGCCTGGATTCGTCGACCGCCCACTGGATCAGCTGGGTGCCGAGGCCACTGCCGCGCTCATCGGCGTGGACGCGGACACCTTCGATGACCGAGCGCGTGGCACCGCGCCGGGACAGTCCCGGAACGATCGTGAGCTGGAGACTTCCCACGACGCGGCTCTCGCGCACAGCCACGACCAGATGCTGGTTCGGGTCGTCGGAAAGCCGCCGGAACGCGGCATGGTACGGGGCGAGGTCGTCCGGGGACTCGCGCTGCGCACCCAGCGGATCGTCGGCAAGCATGGCCACGACGGCGGGTATGTCGGAGAGTGCTGCGGGACGTATGTCGAGATCGCTCATGATCGGCAGACTACGCAAACCCGCCGGCTCAGGCGGGGACCTTCAGCGCCTCGACGGTCCGGACCAGGGGAGCGAGCTCCGGGTTCTCGGCGGCCTCGTCGAGAGCGGCGCGTAGCGCGGTGTCGTTGGTCGGCCTGGCCTCGTTCAGCAACGTGAGGCCCGCTTCCGTGACGTCCGTATAGATGCCCCGTCGATCCGTGTCGCACAGGTACCGGGTGAGTAGCCCACGGTCCTCGAGCCGGGTGACCAGCCGGGTGGTGGCGCTCTGGCTCAGCACCACGGCGTCCGCCACCTGCTTCATCTGCAGGTGCCCGCCCGTGCCGCTGTGCTGGCGGCTCAGGACGTCGAGCAGGGAGAACTCGCGCGCGCTGAGGCTGTGGCGGGACTGCAGGGCCCGTTCGATGCGGGCCTCGATCTTCCCGTGGAGCAGGGAGAGGGCGCACCAGCTCTGAGCGAGGGCCGTCAGTGCGGGATCTGTCGCTGTCATGGATCTCTCCTCCGTACGGGAGCTGCTTGCATCCAGGATAGGGCACGAGTGCAATAGCCCGCGCTTGCAATTAATGAGCGTGTGCAATTATTGTGGACGCTTGTAAGGCGCAGACGCAATCTTCAGGGAAGGTGACACCCATGCCGCTCGCGCTCCTCGCCCTCGCCATAGGGGCATTCGGTATCGGCACCACCGAGTTCGTGATCATGGGGTTGCTTCCCGATGTCGCGACCGACTTCCAGGTCTCGATCCCGACCGCAGGGTTTCTGGTCACGGGCTATGCCCTGGGTGTGGTCCTCGGCGCTCCGCTGATGACCATCCTGGGCACCCGGGTGACCAGAAAGCGGATGCTGATGCTCCTGATGGGGCTGTTCATCGTGGGGAACGTGGTGTCCGCACTGGCCCCCGTCTTCGGGGTGATGCTTGCTGGACGGGTGATCGCCTCACTCGCCCATGGAGCCTTCTTCGGCATCGGATCGGTCGTGGCTGCGGATCTGGTCGCTCCGGAGAAGAAAGCCGGTGCCATCGCCATGATGTTCACCGGGCTCACCGTCGCCAACGTCGTCGGAGTCCCGCTGGGGACCTTCATCGGTCAGAACTTCGGCTGGCGCATCACGTTCTTCGTCGTAGCCGGACTCGGCGTCCTGGGTCTCCTCGGCGTGGCGAAGCTCGTGCCGGAACAGCCGAAGCCCCAGGGCGTACGGATCCGGCACGAGCTGGCCGCTTTCCGCGACGTCCAGGTACTGCTCGCCATGGCGATGACGGTTCTGGGCTTCGGCGGCGTCTTCGCGGCAATCACCTACATCACGCCGATGATGACGGAGACCGCCGGCTTCGCAACGTCATCCGTCACCTGGCTGCTGGTCCTCTTCGGTCTCGGTATGGTCGGCGGGAATCTGCTCGGCGGTAAGTTCGCCGACCGCCATCTGATGCCGATGCTTTACGTGTCGCTCGGTGCGCTCGCCGTGGTCCTGGCCCTGTTCACGCTGACCGCGCACAACAAGATCGCTGCAGCGGTGACCATCGTCCTCATCGGGGCCCTTGGCTTCGCGACCGTGCCGCCGCTCCAGAAGCGGGTCCTCGACCAGGCGGCCGGCGCGCCCACCCTGGCCTCGGCCGTAAATATCGGTGCCTTCAACCTCGGGAACGCGCTGTCGGCGTGGCTCGGTGGCATCGTCATCGCGGCC
This sequence comes from Streptomyces sp. NPDC060209, assembly GCF_042728155.1. NCBI lineage: Bacteria > Bacillati > Actinomycetota > Actinomycetes > Kitasatosporales > Streptomycetaceae > Streptomyces > Streptomyces sp. NPDC060209. Next base: position 9,899 of record NZ_JBHWZS010000230.1, on the reverse strand, counting down.
GGGTTCGGATACACCGCGCCCAACTGGGTGGGCGCCGCACTCGCGGCCTCGGCGCTGCTACTGGCAGTGCTCTCGGGTGCGATCGAGCGCCGCACAGTCACTGGTGGCCGACTGGTTGCCGCGCAATCTCCCGGGCCTTCCGCAGGCGTCGGCCCCGGCGAGTCGGTCCCCACGGCTTCAGCACCGATATCGCGGTGATGAAGAGATACGTGGCCGCGGCTACCGAGGGTGCGATGACCAGATCGATGTCTGTCGCACCCCGGGCCGCGGCCTCGTTGATACCCGGGCGGAGCGAGAAGATCGACAGCCCCGCGGTGATCAGGGTCAGCCAGAACTTCGTCCAGACCCAGCGGTGTCTGGCCAGGCCCCAGGGGGTGCCGAGTGCCAGCAGCAGGCCGCTGAGGAGTGAAATCAGGGCGACCGGCACCACGAGCCAGTCGCCGAAAACCTTCATGGCGCTGGTGGCGGCCTGAGCCATCGTGGCGTCATGTGTGAGGAACGCGGTGAGGCCGAGGGACAGCAGGCCCACGGTGAGGCCCAGCCAGCTCACGGACACCGCTACGTGGGCGACGAGGAGACTTCGGCGAACAGGACGCTTGAGTGGTTTCACGTGAAACACGGTGCCAAGCGCGAAGCGCGCGGTCATCTGCCGACGGGAGTATTCACGGCTACTGGCCTCGGCGTACGCGGAGTGCCTGGCCTACCCGTCTTACACCTTGCCCGGGCTCCCGGCCTCAGCCCAGATCGGGCGCGTGCATCGCCCGTACGCCCTCGATGTTGGCGTCCAGATAGTGCCGCAGCGACAGCGGTACGAGGTGTACAGCCGCGATTCCGATGCGACTGAAGGGCACACGGACGACCTCGTACTCCCCACAGGGTTCGTCGATTTCTGGTCCGTGCCGACGTGACAGGTCCATCGAGGCCAGTCGGCATACGAAGAAATGCTGCACCTTCACGCCTTTGACGCCGCCGCCGGCGATGTGCTCGACGGTGTCGACGAAGCAGGGCACGACATCGACGACCTTTGCGCCGAGCTCCTCGTCCACTTCGCGGTGCAGTGCTTCGACGACGGTGGCGTCCTCCGGCTCGACGCCACCGCCCGGCGTGAGCCAGTACGGGTCGACGCCGGGCTTGGTGCGCTTGATCAGGATGAGGTCATCGCCGTCGAGCAGGACGGCGCGTGCTGTGCGCTTGACCACGGGGCGTTCGGTCATGGCAAGAGAGTGGCCCAGGAAACCCGATCTGAAACTCCTATCGGCCGACCGGTCACCAGTCCACGGCAGCACGCACCAGCCACTCGTGCGCCCGCGCAATGTGCGGGAGGCCCAGTGTGCCGGTCCTCGCGATGAGGAAATAGGTGCGCAGCGGCGGTATCGGAGGGTCGAGCAGCGCCACGACTTCGCCCCGCTCCAGCGCGTTCTCGCAGAGATAGCGCGGTAGCACCGCGAGGCCGGCGCCCGCCGCCGCGCACTCCAGGACCGCGCGGAGATCCGGTGCGATGACGGCGGCGGAAGCGGCGGGGCGGCTGTCGAAGACCGTCGCCCAGTAGCGGGAGACCAGAGGGAGGCTTTCGTGCACCTCGACCACCGGGAGCTGTTCCAGCAGTACGGATCCCTTGTGCCGCAGCGCCCCGGGCCCCAGGCGTCCTGCCCAACGCGGCGCGGCGACCAGGACGTGCTCCTCGTCGCAGAGGGTGGTCGACGTCAGCAGCACACCGCGCGGACGGGCGGTGGTGATGGCCAGATCATGATGTCCGGCCGCCAGCCCCTCCAGCGCGTCTTCGGTGTTCGCGACAAAGGTGCTGCGCATCGCGAGCCCTTGGGCGATCAAGGGCGTGAGGGCGGGCAGTGCCCGAACAGAGGTGAACTCGGGTGGACCGGCCAGGTGCAGTGTCCTCGTCCCCGACTCCTCGTCGAGCCCCGCCTCGACGATGTCCACCAGCGCGTCCAGGTGAGGAGCGGCCCGGTGGGCGAGCTCGTCGCCGACGGTGGTCGGGGTGACCCCGCGGGCCCTGCGGAGAAAGAGCGGCCGGCCAAGCTGCCGCTCCAGGGCGCGTATCTGCGAGGTGACGGCGGGCTGGGACAGCCCGAGGAGGGCGGCTGCCCGGGTGAATGATCCGGCCCGGTGCACCGTGACGAATGTGCGCAGCAGGGCCAGGTCCATGGTCCGCCCCCTCCACCGTCGCGGACGCTGCGCCGTCCCGCACCGTCCCTCGCAACCGCCTCAACTATAAATATGTCGATAGGTCGCTGTCGCTACTGTGATTGGACACTGACGCAGAGTCAATTAGCCTTGTCCAGGCGGTTCTCGGCGCAGGAACCGGGGCGGTCCGAGTCACGAGGGGGGAGGCTCGGACCGCTCGTCCCGAGCGGGACCGGTCCGGTGGACGGGGACGCCCGTCCCGGACCGGTCCTGCCAGGACCGTAGGGGAAGGGCTCAGCGCATGGACGCGTCCAGCGCGCGTTCCACGTCCGCCAGCAGGTCCTCGGGATCCTCGGCGCCCACCGAGAAACGGACGAAGCCTTCCGGCACCGCGTCCCCGCCCCAGCGCGCCCGGCGCTCGGCGGTCGAACGTACGCCGCCGAAGCTCGTCGCGTCGTCGACCAGTCGCAGAGCGGCCAGGAAGCGCTCCGCGGTCTGCTTGTCCGCCAGCTCGAAGGAGACCACGGAGCCGAAGCGCCGCATCTGTCGCACAGCGATCGGATACGAGGGGTCACCGGGAAGCCCCGGGTAGCGGAGCCCCGCCACGTCAGCGCGTTTGGCCAGGGCCTCGGCGAGCGCCAGCGCGGTCGTGCACTGGCGGTCGATCCGCAGTTGCAGCGTGGCCAGCGAACGGTGCGCCAGCCAGGCCTCCATGGGACCGGGAATGGCGCCGACCACCTTGCGCCAGCGTCGTACTCCGGCCGAGAGCTGTGGGTCCCGGCAGCTCGCATGGCCGAGCAGGATGTCTCCGTGCCCGGTCATGCCCTTGGTGTCGCTGGCCACCGAGAAGTCCGCACCCAGCTCCAGGGGGCGCTGGCCGAGAGGCGTGGCCAGGGTGTTGTCGACCGCGACCAGAACACCCGCGGCGTGCGCGGCCTCGACGAGCCTGCGCACATCACAGACGTCGAGCCCTGGGTTGGACGGTGTCTCGATCCACAGGAGCTTGGCGCCCTCCAGGAGCTCCAGCTGGGCGTCGCCGCCGGTCGGCGCGGTCCGCACCTCGACGCCGTATGCCTCCAGCTGCTCCCGCACCAGGGGGAGAGCCTGATAGCCGTCGTCCGGCAGGACCACGACGTCGCCGGTGCGCGCCTGGGACAGCAGTACGGCCGAGATGGCCGCCATTCCGGAAGCGAAGACCGTGGTCTCGACCTTCTCCCCCGGCGACTCCAGTTCGCCGATGGCCCGCTCCAGGTGGGTCCAGGTCGGATTCGTCTCGCGGCCGTAGGTATAAGGACCGACGGGCTCGCCGGACAGATGGAAGTGCGCGGCGAAGACCGGACCGGGAAGCGTGGGTTCGTACTGCTCAGGTTCGGGCAGGCCCGCTCGTACGGCCCGTGTCCCGTCGCCCGTGGTGCTCATTCTCAATACCTCGTTTCTCCCCGGCGTTCACCGGTCCGCAGTGCACTGTGTCATCAGGGGACGATTCAGTCCTCGTCGGGGAGCACGACATTGAGTGCCCAGGACACGACCGAAATGATCAGGCCGCCCAGGACCGCGGTCCAGAAGCCGTCGACATGGAAGTTCAGATCGACGACGTCGGCCAGCCACGAGGTCAGCATCAGCATCAGGGCGTTGACGACGAGCGTGATCAGCCCGAGCGTCAGGATGAACAAGGGCAGGGTGAGCAGCTTCACAACGGGCTTGACGACGAAGTTCACCAGGCCGAACAGCAGCGCCACCAGGATCAGGGTGAGCACCTTGCGTCCGGTGTTGTCTCCGGTCAGCGTGATGTCCTGGAGCAGCCAGATGGCCACAGCCAGCGCACCCGCGTTGGCGATCGTCTTGACTACGAAATTCTTCATGTGTCTGATCGTGGCAGACATGATCGATGGCGGACACCGCCTGGGCGGACGAGCGCAGGCGCGAGGGGCGGACGGACGATGAAGGCATTCAGACTCGACGAGCTGGAGGCGGAACGCGCCGCCAACGACGGCGCTTATCTGCAGTTCGTCCGGGAACGCAACATGTCCGTCGGCCTGTACGCCCTGGATGCCGGCGCGCTGGACCCCCAGCAACCGCACAAGCAGGACGAGGTGTACTTCGTCGTCAGCGGCCGGGCCGCGATCACGGTCGGCATGGAGACCACACAGGTGGGACGGGGGAGCGTCGTGTACGTACCCGCCGGGACCGCCCACAAGTTCCACCACATCACCGAGGACCTCCGGGTGATGGTGGTCTTCTCCCCGCCGGAGGGCTGATCGGCAGTCCCCAGGGATTCCGTGCCGGGCTCTCCCTGGTCCCGATGTTCCCTAGGGGATGGCTCAGGGGACTTCAAGGGCTCCCGGGCCCCCGCAGGTCGCCCCCGCGCCTCTAGCATCGAGGCAAGGAACTCACAGAGACGAGGTAGTGGCGATGGCGGTGCGGGAGATTTTCGCGGGGATGCCCTGGTGGGTGAAGTGGGTCGCGGTGCCTCTCATCGCGATCGTCGTGTTCGGCGGCCTGATCGCCAGTGTGGTCGGGTTCGTCATCGGGCTGCTGTTCAAGGCGCTGGTGTTCGTCGTCCTCGTGGGTGGCCTGATCTTCGTGGTGCGGAAGTTCATGTCCTCGTCCGAGCGCAGCGACTGGTAGGAGCAGGGGCGCTCTCCGATCACGCGCTGTCCCGAGCCCGCGTGAGGGGTCACAGATTCGGCGATTAGCCCAGCTGAGCTAAGTCCAGGACGAAACCTCACTCGTGACTGAACGTGCGGATACAGTGGCGTACCGCTGCCGCCAGCTGGAAAATGACGGTCCGTCATCATCCTGCCCAGTGGTTTGTGCGACCGTCCGGTCTCCGGACCCCAGGCTCGCGGCGGGCCCGTGGGGGCGGCCCCCGCGGGAGGGCTGAAAGCCCGTCACCATGCCTGGGGGTGACCTGTGACCACGGCATCGAGCACGGCTGTCCCGACGTTGATCGGTTCGGTTCAGCGGGCGTTGAGACTTATGGAGGCTGTGGGCACCCATCGGGACGGGGCGCCGGCGAAGCAGCTCGCCCGCGAGGCCGGGCTTCCCCTCCCCACCGCCTACCACCTGCTGAGAACCCTGACCCATGAGGGGTATCTACGCAGGGAGAACGGCGTCTTCCTGTTCGGAGCCGCGGCCGAACGGCTGGGTGGAGGTCCTGCGACCCCGCGTCCCGGAGTGATCGTCGACTCGCTCGCACACTGGGCGCACGTCATCGGCGCTCCTGTGTACTGCGCCCTGTACAAGGATGGCGAGATCGAGATGGTCGCCGTCGCCGATACTCCGGCCGTTCCCGCGGTGCGCGAGTGGGCCTCGTTCCGGGAGACGGGCCATGCCCATGCTCTCGGGCAGTGTCTCCTCGGGCAGCTCGACGAGCGCGCACGCGAAGATCATCTGGACCGGCACCCTGTCCGGCCGCTGACGCGTTACTCCGTAAGGGATCGTCAGGCGTTCCTGAGCCGGCTGAGATCGATGAAACGTACCGAACCTGTCGTTGAACGGCAGGAGTACGCCATGGGAACGGTCTGTGCGGCCATTCCGATCACTGTCGGTTCCGCCGTCGCGGCCATGGCTGTTTCTCTCCCTCTGCATCAAGAAGAACGGTTGCTCCCCGCAGTCGAACAACTACGCTGCGAAGTGACCACCCTCTTGCGCTCGTTCGTGTTCTCTATCAGTATCTGAAAAATCACTCCTTGTGATCTGCTATCGCGTGCACCACGATGGCGTCAATAGGGCCATGGGGGATCATTCCTGGCCAGATTCATCTACTGCGGGGTTGAACGATGCGCGAGTCGGTTCAAGCAGAGGTCATGATGAGCTTCCTCGTCTCCGAGGAGCTCTCCTTCCGTATTCCGGTGGAGCTCCGGTACGAGGTCAGCGATCCGTACGCGATCCGGATGACCTTCCACCTGCCGGGTGACGCCCCCGTCACCTGGGCATTCGGCCGTGAGCTGCTGCTCGATGGTCTCAACAGCCCCAGTGGTGACGGTGATGTGCACATCGGTCCGACCGAGCCCGAAGGGCTGTCGGATGTACACATCCGCCTTCAGGTCGGCGCGGACCGCGCGCTCTTCAGGGCCGGCACAGCACCTCTTGTGGCTTTCCTCGACCGGACGGACAAGCTGGTGCCATTGGGGCAGGAGCACACGCTGGGTGACTTCGACGGCAATCTGGAAGAGGCGCTGGGCCGCATCCTCGCCAAGGAACAGAACGCCGGCTGAACAGGAAGTCACGGCTGAACACCGAGCGCGGGCGGCCCGGGTCCATGCGTCCGGCGTCCCGGCTCACGCCTTGCGGCGTCGGCCCCTCCCGGTCCGTGCGGGTGCAGGAGCTCCGGCTTCCGCGCCGAGCCCCGTGCGGTCCGCGGAGACCACCAGGGCCGCGAGCACCGTCGTCACCGGCACCGAGGCGACCAGCCCGATCGACCCGACCAGTGTCCGGACGATCTCCTCCGCGACCAGTTCGCTGTTGGCCACCGTGCCCACGCTGCTCTGCGCGATCGAGAAGAGCAGCAGCAGGGGAAGCGCCGCGCCCGCGTAGGCGAGTACGAGCGTATTGACGACCGAGGCGATGTGGTCGCGCCCGATCCGGATACCCGCCCGGTAGAGCCGGCGTACGCCCATGGTCGGGTCGGCCTGGTGAAGTTCCCAGACCGCCGACGTCTGAGTGACGGTCACATCGTCGAGCACGCCGAGCGAGCCGATGATCACACCGGCCAGCAGCAGGCCGCTCATGTCGATGTCCGGGTACAGCCCGTGGATGAGGCCGGTGTTGTCATCCGTGTTTCCGGAAAGGCTGGCCCAGCCGATGAAGAGCGAGCCCAGCAGCCCGATCAGCAGCAGCGAGATGAGCGTGCCGATGACGGCCACGGAGGTGCGGGCCGTCAGCCCGTGGCAGGCGTAGAGGGCGATCAGCATGATGGCGCTGGATCCGATCACCGCCACGACCAGCGGATTCGAGCCCTGCAGGATCGCCGGCAGGATGAACAGGGTCAGCACGGCGAAGGAGACGGCGAGGGCGATCAGCGCCATCAGCCCGCGCAGTCTGCCCACCACGACCACCGCGAGGGCGAAGAGCCCGGCGAGCAGTGCCATCGGCACGGTGCGGTCCACATCGGTGACCGAGTACTGCAGATCCCGGGGTGCGTCGGGTGCGTACGCCACGACCACGCCTTGGCCCTCGCGCAGTTGCCGGGGCGCATCGGGCTGGACGACCTCGACGAACGTACGGCCCTTGTCCTTACCGGTCGTCACCTCGACCGTGGCCTTCTTGCACTGCCCCGACTGCTCGTTGACGGCCTCCCGCCCCGACGGCGTGGAGGTGTCGCCGGTCGGCGGTACCTGAGAGGCGTTGACGTCGGCGCAGTCGACCGACACGACCTTCGTCACCCGTCCGTCCTGGGTCTGCCGGTCGAATCCGACACCTGTGCGCTCGTGCGCGGGGGCGCCGCCGGGCCAGAACGCCACGAGGCCGACCAGGACCGCGGTCGCGAAGGGGATCACCACGGCCGCGATGACCTTGCGCAGGTGCTTGGAGACCGGCGCGGCTGGACCGTGGCTGTGGGTGTGGCCGTGCGCATGACTCTGCGTGCTGCCTGATACGAGGCCGGGGGGTTCGGGGGCGCTTCCGGGGGACGTCACCCGGCGATCATCCCAAGAACCGGGGAGGCCCTCTGGCCAGCACGCCAGAAAGGAGGCTAGCGTGGAGCCACATCTGTACACGCGGGAGCTCGGAGCACCGGGCTGAGAGGGCGCTGACCTCCGTATATCCATACGGGACACGCTGCGTCGACCGCCGAACCTGTTACCGGGTAATGCCGGCGTAGGGAGTAGGTCTCATGACCACAGCGGACGCACGCACGCCTGCCTCGATGCGGAATGCGCAGAATGCGCAGATCCCGACGGACAACGCGAACTCGGCCGACAGCGCCGACGCGGGGAACGACGAGGCCGGGAAGTCCATCGGCTGGCACAAGGGATACGTCCAGGGCTCGCGCCCGGATCTCCGGGTGCCGGTCCGTCAGGTGCACCTCACCAACGGGAAGGACGTGACGCTGTACGACACGTCCGGGCCGTACACCGATCCCACCGTCGACACCGATGTACGCCGGGGGCTCGCCCCGCTCCGGGAGAACTGGATCATCGCTCGCGGGGACACCGAGGAGTACGCGGGCCGTCCCGCGCGGCCCGAGGACGACGGGCTCAAGCACACCTCGCCGCGCGGAGGCCTGCGCAACCTAGACGCGGTCTTCCCGGGGCGCCCGCGGCAGCCCCGCCGCAGCCGTGACGGCCGGCCGGTCACGCAGCTCGCGTACGCACGCCGGGGGGAGATCACCCCGGAGATGGAGTACGTCGCGATCCGGGAGGGCGTCGAACCCGAGGTCGTACGCGAGGAGATCGCCGCGGGACGGGCGGTCCTGCCGGCCAACGTCAACCACCCGGAGATCGAGCCGATGATCATCGGCAAGCGATTCCTGGTGAAGGTGAACGCCAACATCGGGAACTCCGCGGTCACCTCCTCCATCGAGGAGGAGGTGGACAAGATGACCTGGGCCACCAAGTGGGGCGCCGACACGGTCATGGACCTTTCCACGGGCCGCAACATCCACACCACCCGCGAGTGGGTCCTGCGCAACTCGCCCGTGCCGATCGGCACCGTCCCCCTCTACCAGGCACTCGAGAAGGTCGACGGCCGGGCCGAGGAACTGACGTGGGAGACCTACAAGGACACGGTCATCGAGCAGGCGGAGCAGGGCGTCGACTACATGACGGTGCACGCCGGTGTCCGGCTGCCGTACGTTCCGCTGACGGCACGTCGCAAGACCGGCATCGTCTCGCGCGGCGGTTCCATCATGGCGGCCTGGTGCCTGGCACATCACAAGGAGTCGTTCCTGTACGAGCACTTCGAGGAGCTCTGCGAGATCCTCGCGGCCTACGACGTGACGTACTCGCTCGGCGACGGGCTGCGTCCCGGCTCCATCGCCGATGCCAATGACGAGGCGCAGTTCGCCGAACTCCGTACGCTCGGCGAGCTCAACACCGTCGCCAAGCGGTTCGGCGTCCAGACGATGATCGAGGGCCCGGGCCATGTCCCGATGCACAAGATCAAGGAGAACATCGATCTTCAGCAGGAGATCTGTGAGGAGGCGCCGTTCTACACGCTGGGCCCCCTCACAACCGATGTGGCCCCCGCGTACGACCACATCACCTCGGGTATCGGTGCGGCGATGATCGCCTGGTGGGGGACGGCGATGCTCTGTTACGTCACGCCCAAGGAGCACTTGGGGCTGCCGAATCGCGACGACGTGAAGACCGGTGTCATCACGTACAAGATCGCAGCCCATGCGGCGGACCTCGCCAAGGGCCATCCCGGGGCGCAGGAGTGGGACGACGCACTGTCGGACGCCCGGTTCGAATTCCGCTGGGAGGACCAGTTCAACCTGGCACTCGACCCCGACACGGCGCGGGAGTTCCACGACGAGACGCTGCCGGCCGAGCCGGCGAAGACCGCTCACTTCTGTTCGATGTGCGGCCCCAAGTTCTGCTCGATGAAGATCTCCCACGACATCCGGCGGGAGCACGGGGTCGAGCAGGCGGAGATCGAGGCGGGGATGGCTGAGAAGTCCAAGGAGTTCGCAGCTGCGGGCAACAGGGTCTATCTGCCGCTCGCGGACTGACGGCAGGGGCTTCCTCCAGGCGTCACGGCGCTGTCCTTGCCACGGCCGGCCGGGACGGCGCCCGTCCCGGCCGGCGCAGCGC
>NZ_JBHWZS010000229.1:0-13929 GCF_042728155.1 Streptomyces sp. NPDC060209 | reverse complement strand
GTGTGAACACCACGCGGCCCCGGGCCTTCGTACGGGCAGAGCTCCTGCCGGGTCAGCCCTTGCGGGACTTGACCTCGTCGGTGAGCTGCGGGACGACGTCGAAGAGGTCGCCGACGACGCCGTAGTCGACGAGGTCGAAGATCGGGGCCTCGGCGTCCTTGTTGACCGCGACGATGGTCTTCGAGGTCTGCATGCCGGCCCGGTGCTGGATCGCGCCCGAGATGCCCGAGGCGATGTACAGCTGCGGCGAGACCGACTTGCCGGTCTGGCCGACCTGGTTGGTGTGCGGGTACCAGCCGGCGTCCACCGCGGCACGCGAGGCACCGACGGCCGCACCGAGCGAGTCGGCGAGCGCCTCGATGATCGCGAAGTTCTCCGCGCCGTTGACGCCACGGCCGCCGGAGACGACGATCGCGGCCTCGGTCAGCTCCGGACGCCCGGTCGACTCGCGCGGGGTGCGCGAGAGGACCTTGGTGCCGGTGGCCGTCGCGGAGAAGGAGACCGTGAGGGCCTCGACGGCACCCGCGGCGGGGGCGGCCTCGACGGCGACCGAGTTCGGCTTGACCGTGATGACCGGAGTGCCCTTGGAGACACGGGACTTGGTGGTGTACGAGGCGGCGAACGCGGACTGCGTGGCGACCGGACCCTGGTCACCGGCCTCCAGGTCGACGGCGTCGGTGATGATGCCGGAACCGATGCGGAGCGCGAGGCGGGCCGCGATCTCCTTGGCCTCGGCCGAGGAGGGCAGCAGCACGGCGGCCGGGGACACCGCGTCGTACGCGGCCTGGAGCGCGTCCACCTTCGGTACGACGAGGTAGTCGGCGAACTCCGGCGCGTCGGCGGTCAGTACCTTGACCGCGCCGTGCTCGGCGAGCGCGGCTGCGGTGTCGGCGGCCCCGTTGCCGAGAGCGACGGCGACCGGCTCGCCGATGCGGCGGGCGAGCGTCAGCAGCTCCAGGGTGGGCTTGCGGACGGCACCGTCCACGTGGTCGACATAGACGAGAACTTCAGCCATGGGACTTCAATCTCCTGCGTGCGAGGTAGGCGGGGCGGTGGAGGGAACGGCCGGGGCTCAGATGAACTTCTGGCCCGCAAGGAACTCGGCCAGCTGCTTGCCGCCCTCGCCCTCGTCCTTGACGATCGTGCCCGCCGTGCGGGCGGGACGCTCGGCCGCGGAGTCGACAGCGGTCCAGGAGCCACCCAGGCCGACCTCGTCCGCCTCGATCTCCAGGTCCTCCAGGTCCAGGGACTCGACCGGCTTCTTCTTCGCCGCCATGATCCCCTTGAAGGACGGGTAGCGGGCCTCGCCCGACTGGTCGGTCACGGAGACCACGGCCGGCAGGGACGCCTCGAGCTGCTCGCTCGCGGAGTCGCCGTCGCGACGGCCCTTGACCGTGCCGCCCTCGACCGAGACCTCGGAGAGCAGCGTGACCTGCGGGACGCCGAGGCGCTCCGCGAGGAGCGCCGGGAGCACGCCCATGGTGCCGTCCGTGGACGCCATGCCGCAGATGACCAGGTCGTAACCGGTCTTCTCCACGGCCTTGGCCAGGACCAGGGAGGTGCCGATGACGTCGGTGCCGTGCAGGTCGTCGTCCTCGACATGGACGGCCTTGTCGGCACCCATCGACAGCGCCTTGCGCAGCGCGTCCTTGGCGTCCTCGGGACCCACCGTGAGCACGGTGATCTCCGCGTCGTCCGCCTCGTCGGCGATCTGCAGCGCCTGCTCGACCGCGTACTCGTCGAGCTCCGACAGCAGACCGTCGACGTCGTCACGGTCCAGGGTCAGGTCATCGGCGAAGTGCCGGTCGCCGGTGGCGTCGGGCACGTACTTCACACAGACAACGATCCTCAAGCTCACGCCGGCTCTCCTACTGCATCGTCATTTCTGGGCTGCCTTGTTGCACGCAGCATAGGCGCCTTATCGGGCGGTTTCCGGTCGGGGCGACCGGGCTCCCGGCCAGATATTACTCGCCAGTACACCCATTACGTTACCCATAAGCAAGCGCTTGGAACTGTGACGTACCCAACGGATCCCGTTCCGCTGCCGCCTTGCTCGCCCTCAGTCTCGCAGAGCCGTGAAACGGCCTTGGTGGTAGACCAGCGGCCGGCCGCCTTCCGACGGGTCCCCGGCCACGACCTCGGCGATGACGATGCGGTGGTCCCCCGCCGGGATCCGGGCCACGACCCGGCAGACCAGCCATGCCACCACTCCCCCGAGCAACGGCACCCCCTCGGGGCCACTGCGCCAGTCGGTGGACGGGCCGAACCGGTCGGCGCCGCTGCGGGCGAAGGTCGCGGCGAGCTCCTGCTGGTCCTCGCCGAGTATGTGCACGCCCACATGCTCCGCCTCCGCGACCACGGGCCAGCTGGAGGACGAGGTACCCACCCCGAAGGAGATGAGAGGCGGCTCGGCGGCGACGGAGTTGAGCGAGGTCGCGGTGAAACCGACCGGATTCGCGCCCGCCGCGGTGATCACGGCGACGCCGGCGGCGTGCTGCCGGAAGACGGAGCGGAGAAGTTCGGGTGCAGCCGTCCGGACGGTGCGGAGATCGGGTGAGGCCGTCATGGAAAAATCCTTCTGCGAGGAGGCGTACAGGGTCCGTGGGTTCTTCAGACACCCGGACAGCGCGCACTCGCGTGGCGCACGAGGTCGACGTGGACCCGGCCGAAGAGAAGGAGTTCTGGCGGCATAGCGTCAGACTGACGATGCGTGGCGTGCACAGTCAAGTGCGTCCCGTCATGTGGGAGATGCGTCACGGTCCGTCACATCGCCTGTCCGAGCGCGGCGACGACATCCGCCGTGCGCGGCTGGCCGGCCGCCCTTCGGACGATGCGGCCCGTCGCGTCGAGCACCAGGACCGTGGGGGTCCGGCTGATGCCGAGGCTGCGTACGAGCGTGAGATGCGCCTCGGCGTCGATCTCGACGTGAGCGACACCCTCGACCATCCCGGCCACCTCCGCGAGGGTGCGCCTGGTGGCGCGGCACGGCTGGCAGAACGCACTGGAGAACTGCACCAGAGTGGCCCGATCCCCCAGTTCCTCGCCGAGTTGGGCCGCACTCAGCGTGCCGGCACCCGTCCGTCCGCCCATCACGGCCTCCCTCTCAGAGTTCTGCGCAAAGGGTCAGCACCCTGCGACCGCATTACATTCCCGGAGGATTCACGTGACGAGAATCTCTCGCGCCGGGCCCTTTGGGGCTGGCCACGGCGTCGCACATGGGGCACGATCGCCCCAATGCCGAAAACCTACGGCTGCGTAACTTCCGCCGGGAGAACCCTCCCCAGGCTTTGAAGAAGGGTCTTCATCCAGATGGCAGAACTCGTCTATCGGCCGGTCATCAGCGCCGCTCGCACGCTGTTCAAGGCGCTCGACCTGAAGATCGACACCCAGGGTTCGGAGCACATCCCGAAGACCGGTGGCGCGGTTCTGGTCAGCAACCACATCAGCTATCTGGACTTCATCTTCACCGGACTCGGCGCCCTGCCCCAGAAGCGGCTCGTCCGCTTCATGGCCAAGGAGTCCGTGTTCCGGCACAAGATGTCCGGACCCCTGATGCGCGGAATGAAGCACATCCCCGTCGACCGCAACCAGGGCGAGGACGCCTACGCGCACGCGCTCGCGTCCTTGCGCGCGGGAGAGATCGTCGGAGTGTTCCCCGAGGCGACCATCTCGCAGTCCTTCACCCTCAAGAGCTTCAAGTCGGGCGCCGCGCGGCTGGCCCAGGAGGCCGGCGTACCGCTGATCCCGATGGCGCTGTGGGGTACCCAGCGGCTGTGGACCAAGGGGCGTCCGCGCAATTTCCGGCGCAGCCACACCCCGATCACGATCCGCGTGGGCGAGGCCATGGAGGCCCCTGCCGACCAGTACGCGGGGGCGATCACCCGCCGTCTGCGTGAGCGCGTGCAGGAGCTCCTCGAAGCCGCGCAGCGTGCTTATCCCGTGCGGCCCAAGGACGCGGCCGACACCTGGTGGGTGCCGGCGCATCTCGGGGGTACGGCTCCGACGCCCGCCGAGGTGCGCGAGCGCGGCTGACCGCCGCACCCGCGCTCGGGCGGGTAAGACGTCACGCCGGTGCGTGGAGCGTGGTCCGCACCCCGGGACTGAGCTTCTCGAGCGACTCGACGAGTTCGGTGGCCGCGGCCCCGAGCTCCGAGGACGTCATGGGGACCAGACTCTCCAGGAGGAAGACGGCGTTCACCGATTCCTCGGTGAGGCGAGTGCGGGCGCCCTGACGCCAGTTCCACCGCCGGCAGGTGACGGCCTCGTCGTCGCACCAGACGACTTCGCCGGTGTCGGGGTGCTCCACGACGTCCTCGCCGCCCGCGACGGTGGGGAAGCGCTCCTGGCCGGTCGCGCGCACGAGTCGCATCGCGCCCCTGATCCGGTCGGTGTCCTCACCGCCGACCGGGATCAGGTGGGCGACGCTGACCGCGTTGTAGGCGTCGACCAGGCGGTTGATGCGCGGCAGCCCCGCCTCGGTGAGCGCGCGCCTGGCGAGGGCCTCCGCGGAGTTGCGTGTGCGGGAGGGCTTGGAGCCGAAGGCGGTGTACATCTCGCGCCAGGCGGCGACATGCGGGTCCTCGTGCGGGGCCCGTCCGCCGAGCCGCTCGGCCAGCCTGCGGGCCGCGTCGTCCAGGAGGGCCGAACTGACTTCGTCGCTGGGCCCGTTGACCAGGCCGCGCGCCTCGACTGCGAGGTGGGTGAACCCCGGGGCCAGGCTGCGTACCTCGTCGGAGATCGTGATTGTCAGGGTCATCCTCTGCCTTACTTCGGGGCCGTCTGCTCTCGGCGCGGCGGCGGGTTCCGGGCTCCCGAGGCTGCGAGCACTCGGATTCAGAGCCCGGTGGGGAGGTTCCGGGACAGTTCATCCCGGTCCCCGGAGCTCCGGAGCGCATGGAGTACCGCCGAATCCGGTACGTCATAGACTACCGGATAGTCCATTTCATTGAACTGCGGCCTAGGCACCCACGCCAGCCGCTCCTCCGTCGCCGAGAACCGGGCGTCGATACCGCCGGTATTGCCGCGCGGATCCTGCCGTACCCACCGGCCCGATCCGGGAAGCCGCACCGCGACCAGGCCATGGACGACCAGATCCATGTCGTCACTTCCGGTGAGCCGCTGGTAGCAGAGGCCGGCATGGATGCCCGCGGCCCGCAGCAGGGCGGTCAGGGCGTGCGCCTTGGCGTGGCAGACGCCCGTGCGGGCCGCGAGGACGTCGGACGCGCGCCAGGTGACCCGCGGATCCCCCGTATCCACCGAGTGAGGGATGGTGTCGCGCACGAATGCATAGGCGGCGGCTGCGTATGTGTATGCACCGGCCGTCTCGGCACCGAGCCGCTCGGAGGTCTCCCTCACGAGCGGGTGACGATGGTCGACGACCTCGTCGTCAGCCAGATATGCGGAAAGTTCGGGGACGCGCTGAATCAGCTCCATGCCCCTGGAGCATAGCGATGCAGCCGACCGGATGTACTACATTTCCGGCCGACCGCATAGGTATGTCACTACTGCCGTGCCATCTCCTCCTTGAGGGCCAGCACGAAGGCGTCCACATCGTCCTCGCGGGTGTCGAAGGCGCACATCCAGCGGACGTCTCCGGCCTTCTCGTCCCAGAAGTAGAACCGGAACCGCTTCTGCAGCCGTTCGGTCACCTCGTGCGGCAGCCGCGCGAAGACGGCGTTGGCCTGGACCGGGTAGAGGATCTCCACGCCGTCCACCGTCCGGACCCCGTCGGCGAGCCGCTGGGCCATGGCGTTGGCGTGCCGTGCGTTGCGGAGCCAGAGGTCCCGGGCGAGCAGCGCCTCGAGCTGGACCGAGACGAAGCGCATCTTGGAGGCGAGCTGCATCGACAGCTTGCGCAGATGCTTCATGGCCCGGACGGAGTCGGGGTTCAGGACGACGACGGCCTCACCGAAGAGCGCACCGTTCTTGGTGCCGCCGAAGGAGAGGACGTCGACGCCGACCGTGTTGGTGAACGTGCGCATGGGCACGTCCAGTGACGCGGCGGCGTTGGCTATCCGGGCGCCGTCGAGGTGCACCTTCATGCCCCGCTCATGGGCGTGGTCGCAGATGGCGCGGATCTCGTCGGGCGTGTAGACGGTGCCGAGCTCGGTGTTCTGGGTGATCGAGACGACCTGCGGCATCGCCCGGTGCTCGTCGTCCCAGCCGTACGCCTCACGGTCGATGAGCTCCGGCGTGAGCTTGCCGTCCGGGGTCGGGACGGTGAGCAGCTTCAGGCCGCCCACCCGCTCCGGCGCGCCGCCCTCGTCCACGTTGATGTGGGCGGACTCGGCGCAGATCACGGCACCCCAGCGGTCGGTCAGCGCCTGGAGGGCGACGACGTTGGCTCCGGTGCCGTTGAAGACCGGGAAGGCCTCGGCAGTGGGGCCGAAGTGGCTGTGCATGATCCTCTGGAGGTGCCCGGTGTAGTCGTCCTCGCCGTAGGAGACCTGATGGCCGCCGTTGGCGAGGGCGAGGGCAGCGAGAACCTCCGGGTGCGCACCCGCGTAGTTGTCACTCGCGAAACCGCGTACCTGCGGATCGTGATGACGTCGCGCATCGGTCCTTACGGTTGCGGGGTCAGCCACAGACGTTTTCCGTTCACTTCTCCGGCGGGCTTGTCCCAGACCCCGGCGATGGCCTCGGCCAGCTCCGTGACGTCCGTGAAGCCCGCGAATTTCGCATTCGGGCGCTCGGCGCGCATCGCATCGTGCACCAGAGCCTTGACGACCAGGATCGCAGCAGCCGACGTAGGACCCGCGTCGCCCCCCGCCTTGCGGAAGGCGTCGGCCAGGGCGAGCGTCCATGCCTCGGCTGCCGCCTTGGACGCGGCGTAGGCCGCGTTGCCGGCTGTGGGGCTGCTGGCCCCGGCCGCGCTGATCAGCAGATACCGGCCCCGGTCACTGCGCTGCAGGACCTCATGGAAGGCGAGCGAGGTGGACTGGACTGTACGGATCAGCAGCTTCTCGAGGAAATCCCAGTCGGCAAGACTGGTGTCCGCGAAGCCGGAGCCGCCCCGCCAGCCTCCGACGAGGTGGACCAAGCCGTCGACGCGGCCGAACTCCTTCTCCGTCTTGAGAGCCCATTCCCTGGCGGCCCCGGGATCGAGAAGGTCGACCGTGTCGCCGGTGACGGTAGCTCCGCCGTGTGCGTAACGCGCGGCGTCGACCGCCTCCACCAGCCGTTCGGGGTTGGCGTCGGAGGCGACCACGGTCGCGCCCGCCTCGGCGAGCCGGAGCAGGGTGGCGCGGCCCGCCGGCCCCGCCGCTCCGGCCACCGCGACCACCGCGCCCTCGAGCACGCCGCTGTCGGCCCTGACTGTTCCGTTCATCGCCACCGCCTCCTCAGAACCCGCGCTCACGCAGCTGCCCGCCCGGCGTCCGCCGCAGTGATCCCCTTGGTGGAGGCGATCACATGCTTCAGCTTCTTCGAGAGCGCCTCATAGAACATGCTCAGGGGAAACTCGTCCGGAAGCACGTCGTCGACGAGCTTGCGCGGCGGTTGGTTCAGGTCCAGGGCGTCCGGGCCCTTGGCCCAGCGGGATCCGGGGTGGGGTGCGAGATACGTCGCGACCAGGTCGTACGCCGCGAACCAGTGCACGAGCTTCGGGCGGTCGATGCCGTCGCGGTAGAGCTTCTCGATCTCTCCGCAGAGCTGGTTGGTGACCTGCGGAGCGCGGGCCCAGTCGATCTTGAGCGTGTTGTCGGTCCAGCGGACCACGTCGTGCTTGTGGAGGTAGGCGAAGAGCAGCTGGCCGCCGAGACCGTCGTAGTTGCGCACGCGCTCGCCGGTCACCGGGAAGCGGAACATCCGGTCGAAGAGCACGGCGAACTGGACGTCACGGCCCTGGCCGAAACCGTCGGCCTCCAGCTGCACGGCCTCCTTGAAGGCGGTGAGGTCGCAGCGCAGCTCCTCGAGCCCGTACATCCAGAACGGCTGGCGCTGCTTGATCATGAAGGGGTCGAACGGAAGGTCGCCGTGGCTGTGGGTGCGGTCGTGGACCATGTCCCAGAGCACGAAGGCCTGCTCGCAGCGTTTCTGGTCGCCGATCATCTCGCGGATGTCGTCGGGCAGCTCGACGCCCAGCAGATCGACGGACGCCTCGGTCACGCGGCGGAATCGGGCGGCCTCGCGGTCGCAGAAGATGCCGCCCCAGCTGAAGCGCTCCGGTGCCTCGCGTACGGCGATGGTCTCGGGGAAGAGCACCGCGGAGTTGGTGTCGTATCCCGAGGTGAAGTCCTCGAAGGTGATCCCGCAGAACAGCGGGTTGTCGTAACGCGTGGCCTCGAGATCGGCGAGCCACTCGGGCCAGACCATCCGCAGCACCACGGCCTCGAGATTGCGGTCCGGGTTGCCGTTCTGCGTATACATCGCGAACACGACGAGGTGCTGGAGGCCGTCCGTGCGGTTCGTGGCGGGCTGGAAGGCGAGCAGGGAGTCGAGGAAGTCCGGGACGCCGAAGCCGTCCGCGGCCCAACGGCGCAGGTCGGCGACGAGCGCGCGGTGGTAGGCGTCGTCGTGCGGGAGCAGCGGGGAGAGCTGCTCGACCGCGGCGATCACGCGTTCGATGACGGCACCGGCCGTTGCGGCGGAGGGCGCTCCGTCGGCCGTGAAGTCGATGGAGCCGTCCTCGGACTGCCAGGGGCGCAGCTCTTCCACGGCACTCTTGAGCGCGGGCCAGGCCGGGTGCTCCACGACCCGCTGGGCAGCAGCTATCGCGCCGGTGGCGTTGGCATGCTCAAGAATTTCCGTCATAGCACTTCCTTCACGGGAGAACCTCGCGTCAAGCAACCGTATCCATGCTTGGTTCTTTCAGACAAGTGAAGGCCAGAAGATTATCCTGCCACCCCCCATCATCACCGTTATTTTTCCTGCCACACCTCGACGTGACCCCTTCTTCCACCGGAATGGCAGGGCAGAGGCCGTCCTGCACGCGAGAACTGGTTCCCTGGGGGTAGGAGCCGCACGCGGGGCGAACACGACGGACGGAAGCGGGAGTGCCTTGACTTTTCTCACCATCGGTCATCGCGGGGTCATGGGTGTCGAGCCGGAGAACACGCTGCGCTCGTTCGCGCACGCGGAGCAGGCCGGCATGGACGCCGTCGAGCTGGATCTCCATCTGAGCAAGGACGGCGCGCTCGCCGTGATGCATGACGCCGCCGTGGACCGTACGACGGACGGGCAGGGGCTGATCGCCGAGAAGACGATGGCGGAGCTCCGCGAGCTCGACGCCGGGCAGGGCGAGCGGGTGCCCGTCTTCGAAGAGGTGCTCGACGCGGTCGGCTCGCCGGTCCAGGCCGAGATCAAGGACGTGGCGGCCGCGCGGGCACTCGCCGAGGTGATGCTGCGCCGCGACCTGGCCGGCCGCGTCGAGGTGTCCTCGTTCCACGACGAGGCGGTCGCCGAGATCGCACAGCTGGTCCCGGGCGTGCGGACCGTGCTCATCGCCAGCCGCTGGGAAGGCGACGTGGTCGAGCGGGCGAAGGCGGTGGGCGCGGCGACGCTCGCCCTGAACATCCGCCGCCTCACCCTCGAAGTGGTCGAGCAGGCGCACGCGGAGGGTCTGAAGGTGATCGGCTGGGTGGTCAACACCCAGGACCACCTGCGTCTCGTCCGCGCGCTGGGGCTGGACGGCGCGACGACCGACTATCCGGAGATCCGGCGCGCGGGCCGCTTCACCGCCTGAGGCTCCCGCAGGTCCCGGTGAGAACCACCGGTCCCGCGTTCTACAGCTCCTTGACCAGCAGCTCGAACGCGAGGTCGTCGCGCTGCGGGAGACCGAAGCGCTCGTCGCCGTACGGGAAGGGCGTGAGCTCTCCCGTACGGCGGTAGCCACGGCGCTCGTACCAGGCGATCAGCTCCTCGCGGACCGAGATCACCGTCATGTGCATCTCCTCCACGCCCCAGCCCTCGCGGGCCGTGCGCTCCGCCTCGGCGATGATCACCTTGCCGAGGCCGGCACCCTGCAGCTCCGGCCTGACCGCGAACATGCCGAAGTACGCGGCCTTTCCCCGGTGTTCGAGCTGGCAGCAGGCGACCGGTTCACCGTCCCGCTCGGCGACGAGGACCCTGCCCGAGGCGACCGCGAGCACCTCGCGCACCCCGTCGGCGTCGGTGCGCTGCCCCTGGAGGATGTCCGCCTCGGTGGTCCATCCGGCCCGGCTCGCGTCGCCCCGGTATGCGGACTCGACGAGTCGCACCAGGACCGGCACGTCGTCCTCGGTCGCGTCGCGGAAGGTCAGTTCTGCCCGTGCCGTGGCCGGTGCGATGTCCATGTGGCTCTTCTCCGGTGGTGTGCTGCCGACTGTGCCTTCCCGAGACTAACCCGCCCCTGACCGCCCCCCGCAGGCCCGGGCGCGCTCCCCCAGTACCCCAATGCGCCCCGGTAGGAGCAGCCGGTACGGGGCATCGATGGGACGACATCGGCGTGATTCGCCGTAGGGGGAGGTGCACCGTGCACGGACCGGCGCTGTCCGGCTGGCTGCTCATGGTGCTGTGCGGGGCCACGGGGGCGTACTGCCTGCTGCGGACCCGCAACGGCACGGAGCGGGAACGCAGATCGGCGCGCGCCGAGGCGCTGATGGGGTTCGGGATGGCCGCGATGGCGGTGCCCGCGGCCCTGCTCGCGCTCCCGGAATGGATGTGGGCGGTGTACGCGGTGGTGTTTGGCGCCGCGTCGCTGCACGCGGTGGTGTACGCCAGGGGCGGCGGCCATCATCTTCACCATCTGGTCGGTTCGCTGGCCATGGTCTACATGGCCGTGGCCATGGCGCCTGGGGCGGCCCACACCGGCACCGGCGGCCACCTGGGCCACGGAGCGGGGACGGCCGGATCCGCCGGGGGAATCCCCGCACTGACGGGAGTGCTCCTGGTCTACTACGCGCTCTACGTCCTGCGCTCGGCGGGACGACTGATCCCGGCTCCCGCACCCGCCGGGATAGCGGCCGGTGGCGGCCGGGGCGGTATGACGGGCCCGGCCTGGGATGCGCCGCCGGAGCTCGCCCTGGCGTGCAGGCTGACCATGGGGATAGCCATGTTCGCCATGCTGCTCACCCTGTGAGACAGGCGGCCCCGCGCCCCGTGTCGTACGTCACTTGGCGCGCGCGGCCATACCCGTGAATACCCCGGCACTCATAGGCTGACGCCCATGTTGGTCTCCCTCGCGCTGCTGCTGCTCGGTGCACTGGCTGCCGTCCTGGCCCCGGGCCTGATGGCGAGGGCACGATGGCCGGAGCGTGAGCCGGTCGTGGCCCTGTGGGTCTGGCAGTGCGTGGTCGCGGGTGTCCTGTTGTCGTTCGGGCTCTCCATGACCTTGAGTGCGGCTGCCGCCTGGCAGGCGGTCCGCGGCCATGTGTTCGCGCCCGCCCCGCACGGCGTGGTCGAGGCCTACGCCCTGGGCGCGTACGGGCCGTGGTCGGCGGTCATCGCGGTCCTCCTGGCGCTCGGCGGAGTGTGGACAGCAGCCATGCTCGTACGGGAGATCCACCGGGCCCGGACCCGCCGCAGGCGGCGGCGCACCGAACTGCTGGTCCGCTCCCCGCTGATGCCGGGTGAGGAATCCGGTGGCGGACGCCTCGTGGTGCTGGAGGGCGAACGGCCCGATGCGTGGTGGCTGCCGGGGGCGGCTCCCCAACTGGTCGTCACCACCGCGGCACTCGGCCGGCTGAAGGGGCGTCAGCTCGATGCCGTGCTGGCACACGAGCAGGGACACGCGCAGGCCCGCCACGACTGGCTCCTGCACTGTTCGGACGCGCTCGCGACCGGATTCCCTCAGGTTCCGGTGTTCGCCGCCTTCCGGGACGAGATGCACCACCTGGTCGAACTGGCCGCGGACGACGTGGCGTCACGGCGCTTCGGGCGCCTCACGATCGCGCTCGCCCTGGTCGAACTCAACGAGGACCGCGGTGTGTTCGGCCCGGCGCCTGCCTCCGGCGCCCATATGCCGCTCAGGGTGAACCGCCTGCTCACGCCGGTGGAGCGGCTCACCGCGGGCCGTCGGCTGCGGTTGACCGCCGCCGCGGCGCTGGTGCCCGTGGTCCCGTTGCTGGTGGCATTCGTGCCGGGACTCAGCGCTCTGGGATAGCTTCACGCGCGGTTCGTGGACGAGGATCATGCCCATGCACTCCCCTCCGCGCCCCCGGGCCCCCTTCCTGATCACGGGCCTCGTCTGCGCCTCGCTGTCCCTCGTCCTGCTCGTGCTGGTCGCGGTGAGCTGGTCGCCTCTGATGTCACTGGACACCACGGTGGCCGAGACCCTGCATCGCGACGCGGTGAGCGAACCGGGGCTGGTCCAGGTCAACCGGGTACTGACGGACTGGGTATGGGATCCCTGGACGATGCGCGTTCTGACCGCCGTCGTCGTGATCGCCCTGTGGTGGCGCGGATCACGGCTGCTCGCGGGATGGGTCGCCGCGACGAGCCTGTTCGCCACGCTCGTACAACAGGGACTGAAGGCCGCCGTGGGCCGGGAGCGTCCGCGGTGGCTCGACCCGGTGGACTCTGCGCACTACGCGGCCTTCCCCTCGGGCCACGTCATGACCGCGGTGGTGACCTGCGGGCTCCTCATGTGGCTGCTGCGCCTGCACGGCGCGCAGCCGGCGCTGTGGTGGGGCTGGCTGGTGCTTGCCGTGATCTCGGTGGCCGGTGTGGCCCTCACGCGCGTCTATCTGGGCGTGCACTGGCTGAGCGATGTGGTGGGCGGGGTACTGCTGGGAGGAACGGTGGTCGCGCTCTCCGTAGCCGCATACAGCGCATACACCGGGCGCGCCCGGCGTCCGGCCGGCGACGAGGAGACGCCCTTGTAGGTTCTCACCTGAGGCGGCGAGGATCGGCTCATGCTGATCAAGGGTGTACTTTTCGACTTCTCCGGGACCCTCTTCCGGATCGAGCCCGTCGACGCGTGGCTGCGCGCCGTCCTCGACGCACGGGGCACGACGGTGGAGCAGGCCGACTTCGAGCACTACACACGCCGGCTGACCGGCGCAGGAGCGCTGCCCGGCGGCCCGCACCCCGAGCGGATTCCGCCGTCGCTGGCCGCCGTGTGGGCCGAGCGCGACAGCAGTGCGCAGTTCCACAGGGAGGCGTTCACCGGCCTGGCCCGCGAGGTGGCCCTTCCGGACCCGGGCCTGTACGACGCGCTGTACGACCGCCACATGAGCCCTGCCGCCTGGCAGCCGTACGCCGACGCGGCGGAGGTGCTGCGCGCGCTGCGGCGCGACGGCATCGCGGTCGGTGTCGTGAGCAACATCGGCTGGGACCTGCGACCGGTCTTCCGTGCGCACGGCCTGGACGAGCTGATCGACGCATACGTCCTGTCCTACGAACACGGAGTCCAGAAGCCCGATCCGCGCCTTTTCCGCACGGCGTGCACGCTGCTGGGGTGCGATCCCGTGGATGTGGTCATGGTCGGTGACGACCGGCACTCGGACGCGGGCGCGGCCGCCGTGGGCTGTGAGGTGCGCTTCGTGGACCATCTGCCCGTGGCGGAGCGGCCGGACGGACTCCGGGCTCTCGGGCTGCCCGCACCCACCGGGGAGGCGCCGGGCACGCACCGCCCGTGAAGGATTCCTGGAGAAGGTGTGAGGGATATCCCTGTCTCCGACGGGGTCCGACGGCCCGGTAGGGGTTTAGCTTGGTGGACATGTCCCCGTATCCGAACCCGTCCGCCACCGTGCGCCCCGCCTCCGTGGTCAACGAAGAGATCCGCACCCTGTGGCAGCGCTCGGGCGGACTGCTGTCCCCGGACGACGAGACGGAGTACCAGCGCCTGCTGGTGGAGTGGGCCACGGCCGCGGGCACGAGCGTGCGGCCGGCCGCCTGAGCGGGCGGGCAGCGGGCTGCCCCGCGGCCGATTCCGGCGATCCCCCGCATCGCCGGAATCAGGGGTACAGCATGTCCCCGCGCCGCCCACGGGTCAATGAGATAAACGTGCCC
>NZ_JBHWZS010000228.1:0-13940 GCF_042728155.1 Streptomyces sp. NPDC060209 | reverse complement strand
ACCTCATGGTCTGCCGACGCCCCTCTCCGTTTCACGTGAAACCGATGGGCTCACCTGGCCTCCGTACAGCCGTCCACATGCACACGACCACGGTGCGGGAGCCCCTCTCTCATTAGATGCGTGTCACCCCGCCCGGCACGGCTCAGGGAGGCTGCTGCGCACGCCCGCCAGGGCATGCTGCTCAGCTCGGTGGAAGTGAAGACCACGTGCGATGCGCAGGGCCTCGCGGTGGTGTTCCGCGGCCTCGCGGGAGCAGCCGAGTGCGGACATCGCACGTCCCGCGGCATTGCGGCACTCCGCCTGGGCCCAGAGGTCACCGAGATCCTCCGCGACCTTGATGCCGGCCAGGCACAGGGAACGGGCGGTCTCGCGGTCGCCCGCCTTCGCCTTCAAGGCACCCAGATAGGCCTGGGACAGAGCTTCGGGGCGCTGGAGTCCGCGGTTGACCCTGCTGAGGGCGAGGCCGGCTTCGAGGGAGAGCGACGCAGTGTGCGGGTGGCCCAGCGCCTCATGGACCAGGCCCAGCTCGACGAGGGTCATCGCTTCGGCCCCGCGGTGCGACTGCGAGCGGCTCAACCGCAGGCAGCGGGAGTAGAGGCGATAGGCGGCGTCCGGCGCCCCGGAGTCCAGCTCGACCCGGGCGAGTGCGCCGTAGGCGAGGGCGGTCCGCAGGTGGTCCGTGCCTGCCGAGTAGAGCCGGATGGATTCCGTCAGGTGCCTGCGCGCCTCGTCCAGAGCGCCGGTGGTCCATCGGGCCCGCCCCAGCTCCTCCCGGGAGGCGGCCAGCAGATCCGGCCAGTCGTGGAGCTCGCTGAGCTGGAGAGCACGCTGGACGTGCTGCTCCGCGGCATCGACGAGACCCGCGGTGAGGGAGGCGTCGACGAGACTGAGGGAGAGTTCGGTCTCCGCGCGCGGATTCGGACCGCGTTGCGCGGCCCGCAGCCCGGCCCGCGCGACGGCGAGCCATTCGGGGACCCGCGATCGACGCTTGCAGGTCTCGCGCAGCATGCCGGCCAGTGTCCAGGCGGCGACGTACGGACCGTGCTCCGCGGTGTGCTCCACGGCGGCGGTGAGGTTACGCAGCTCGGCCTCCGCGTCCTCTGCGGAGATCGGCGCGTGCTCGGTGGCACGGGACTCCTGTCCCACCACATGGATCCTGCCGCCGCGGCCGTCGAGCACGGTCGCGACCTGTGTGTACCAGCCCATGAGGCGGTTCAGAGCGTCCTTCCGGGACTCGGCCGGCTCCTCGTCGCCGGCCCGCTTCCATGCGTACTCACGGAGCAGGTCGTGCGGGAAGCGGAAGCGGCCTGGCGCGTGCTGTACCAGGAGGTTCGCCGTGGTGAGAGCGTTGAGGGCGGGGCGGACGGCGGCTTCGTCCGTGCCGGTCAGAGCGGCTGCGGCCGCATAGGTCAGATCGGGCCCGGGGAGAAGGCCGAGCAGGCGCAGGGCGCGTCGGCCCCGGTCGTCGAGCCGCTGATAGGAGAGGTCCAGCGAGGCACCCACGGACGCCCGCTCGTCGTCCGCCACGGATGCTCCGGCCAGCGGTCCGGCCGCGGCGAGCTCCCTCGCCACGGACCTGAGGTCGAATTGCGGTGTGACCGCGGATCCTGCCGCCACCACCCGCAGGGCCAACGGAAGATGGCCGCAGAGCCGGGAGATCTCGGCGACCGCGGGATCCGGCTTCCCCGTGATCCGCGGGCTGCCCAGCGCGCT
The DNA here is from genome assembly GCF_042728155.1 of Streptomyces sp. NPDC060209. Classification (NCBI taxonomy): domain Bacteria; kingdom Bacillati; phylum Actinomycetota; class Actinomycetes; order Kitasatosporales; family Streptomycetaceae; genus Streptomyces; species Streptomyces sp. NPDC060209. The sequence goes on along the minus strand of NZ_JBHWZS010000228.1, from coordinate 12,227 downwards.
CCTCAGTAGTTCTGCGGACTCGTCGGGACTCAGCACCGGCAGCACGATGCGTTGCGCGTCCTCATGCACCGCCAGGCTGACCAGGGCACGGCGGCTGGTGACGAGGACGGCGCAGCCCGGCGCGCTGGGAAGCAGATGCCGTACGTGGTCGGCGTCGGCCGCGTTGTCCAGAACGATCAGCATGCGGCGGGTGGCGAGGACCGAGCGGAAGAGCGTCCCGCGTTCGAGGCTGTCCGTCGGGACGTGCTGGGCCGCCACCCCCATCGCGCGCAGGAACGAGCCGAGAATCTCCGAGGGGTCCGCCGCGCCCAGACGGTCGAAGCCCCTCAGGTCGATGAAGAGCTGGCCGTCGGGGAAGTCGCCGGCCACCTGGTGGGCGCAGTGCACGGCCAGAGCGGTCTTGCCGATCCCCGCAGTGCCCTCCACACAGACGACAGGCATCTTCCCTGAGCGCAGCCGGTCCGTGATCCGTACGATTTCCCCCGCACGCCCGGTGAAGTCCCTCACGGAGTTCGGCAGTTGGTGCGGGGTGAGGGGCGCTTCCGGAGGCCGCTCCACCGGAAGCACTGCGCTCAGGACGAACTGGTGCGCGTCCCTGAGCTCGGCGCCGGGCTCCACGCCGTACTCCTCGACCAGCCGCTCACGGATTCGCGCGTAGGCGTCGAGAGCCTCTACCTGTCGGCCGCTGTCGGCGAGCGTCCGCATCAGTAGGGCGTGCAGGCGCTCGCGGAGCGGGTGCTCGTTGATGAGCCGCACAAGTTCGGGCAGACGGCGTTCCCCCTGACCGAGCGAGACCTCCAGGGCGTACAGCTCCTCCTGGGCGGAGAGCCAGCGCTCCTGGAATCGATCGCGCTCCAGTTCGATACCGCGGCTCTCGGTTCCCTCGGCGAGCGGGCCACGGGCCAGGGCGGTCGCCCTCGCCAGGGTTTCGGCGGCGTCCGCGGGCCGGCCCGACTCGCTGAGCGCGCGGGAAGCGGCGAACAGCTCCTCGAACTCCAGGAGATCGCAGTCGAACCCGCCGGGCGTGCCGAGTACGTAACCGGCCTCGGAGTGGGTCAGCGGCAGGGAGGCGGGCAGACAGCGCCGAAGTCCCGAGACGTACTTCTGGACGAGGTTGAGCGCGTGGGCCGGAGCGTCGTCGCCCCAGACCATCGCGATGATCCGGTCGGCAGGAACGGGACGCGGGCCGCCGAGCAACAGGGCGACCAGCACCGCGCGCTGGCGGGGCGGCCCGAGCGACAGTAATCGGTTGTCGGCCAAGGCCCTTAAGGAGCCCAGCACTTCAAAACGCACATGCGAGTCAATCATTTTCCCCCCCGGTAACAGTAAAGAGAGCGTAAGCCTCTGGCTGATCAGATCTCTTGGTATTAACACGCTGTTTTCACGCCGTCCCCCGGCGACATCGCGCCTTCCGAAGCGGTTCAGCGTCCCTTCCAGCGCCCCGTCAGCACCTCCGACGAAGGTCCTCCTCAGGAACCCGACCCCGAACGAGACATCAGCAGACAGGTCCAGGAGGACTCCCGGAATGACACTGCCCGTCGACCGCCCGTCGGCACCCGAGCCAGCCCCCGGCCCCGGCATCGTCCCGGCGCCCGTGCCGCTCAGCTTCGACTCCACCCTCCCCCGCTCGGTGGTCCATCGAGCCTCTGTGGCAGAGGTGTTCGTCACGGACTCGGTGGAGACGGGCACTTCGGCGCCCGGCGCCACGACCCGTACCTTCGACGTCGCCGCCCAGCTGCCGCGTGGCCACCTCGTCGGCGAACACCCGGCCGCGTACGACTTCCTGCTGCTCGTCGAGGTCCTGCGGCAGTCCGGGGTGTGTGTCGCGCACCGCCATCTCGGCGTGGCGATAGACAGCGCGTTCATCTTCAGCGCGCTGAATTTCGACGTGCTGTCCCTGGAGGCCCTGCGCATAGGCGGCCGGCCGGCGCAGACCGTGCTGCACCTGTCCGTGCGGCCCGAGACGAATCGAGGCGGCCGGATCCTGGGCTTCGACTTCGACATCGTCGTGGATCTCGACGGCACTCCCACGCTCCGGGCGTCGGGCGGTCTGACGTTCGTCAGCCGCCGGGCGTACGGGATGCTCCGGGCGCAGGGCCTCGACAAGGCGCGGGCGGCGTCCACCGCGCGCGCCCACCGGCCGGCTCCCGCCGCTCCGGCCACCGTGGGCCGCCGGGACGTCCGCAACGTGGTGCTGACCGAACCGGCGGTCGGGGTGGGCGGCGACGCCTCCGCGTTCCTGGTCGTCGACACCGCCCACCCGCACCTGTTCGACCACCAGCTGGACCATGTGCCGGGGAACCTCCAGCTGGAAGCCGCCCGCCAGCTGGCCGTGGCCTCGGTGGCCCGGCTGCACGGGCTGTCACCGGTGGACCTGGTCGTGACGTCCGTGCGCGCCCGCTTCACCGACTTCGCCGAGCTCGGTCTCAGCACCCCGGTGACCGCGCACGTCGACGGCGTCCAGCACGCGGAGGCCCTGGGCACCCTGACCGTCCCCGTCGAGGTGCGCCTCGGCCAGGGCGACAGCTCGGTGAGCGAGGTCAATCTGGAGGTGGCCCAGTGGGCGTGACCCCCGGGCCCCCGCCGGACGTGGCCGTGCTCCCCGACGGCCCCCCGATCACGACGCTGGTCTGCGACTACGGGGGCGTCCTGACGAACCCGCTCGCCGAGACCTTCGCGGTCTTCTCCGACAGCACCGGCATCCCGGTCGAGGACCTCCAGGCGGCCTTCGGCCGGGCCACCCGGCGGTACGGAACGAGCCCCATGGCGGAGCTGGAGATCGGCGCCATCGCCGAGGACGAGCTCGTGCGCCGTGTGCTGTCCGAGCTGGACACGGATCCCGGTGACGTCCTGGGCGGCCTCCCGTTCGGCGAGGTCTGGTTCCGCGGCCGGCGCACCAACGAGGAGCTGACCGCCTTCCTCCGCACCGTCCGGGCGGCCGGCCACCGGGTCGGGCTGCTCACCAACAACGTCCGGGAGTGGGAGCCGCGCTGGCGGGCGGCGCTCCCCGTCGCGGAGCTGTTCGACACCGTCGTCGACTCCTCCCGGGAGGGCGTGCGCAAGCCGGACCCCGAGATCTACCGGCGGCTCGTCGCCCGGCTCGGCGCCGACCCGGCCACCGTCCTCTTCCTGGACGACCTGGAGGAGAACTGCGCCGCCGCCCGGGCGCAGGGAATGCACGCGATCCGCTTCGACACGACGGACCAGGCCGTCCGGGACGTGGGCCGCCTGATGGGCCTGCCCGTCCTCGTCAATGAACCTTCCGGAGGTACGTCATGACCCGTTCGCCCACCCCCCAGGTGCTGATCGTCGGCGCGGGTCCGACCGGTCTCACCGCGGCCTGCACCCTGCTGCGGCACGGTGTCGGGGTCAGGGTCGTGGACCGTCGGCGCGGACCGACCAGCGCCCCCAAGGCGCTGATCCTGTGGAGCGGCGCCCTGGAGGTGCTCGACCGGCTCGAAACGGCGGTCGCGATCGGCGAGCGGTCGCTGCCGCTCAGCGGCGCCTCGTACTGGTCGCGCGGCAGGAGGATCGCCGGACTGGGGTTCGGCGCGCTGGGCGGCACCCGTTTCCCCGGTCCGCTGTGCGTGCCGCAGCCAGTGACGGAGGAGCTGCTGTACGAGCGGCTGATCCAGCTGGGCGGCACCGTCGAATGGTCGACGGAGGCCGAGTCGGTCACGGTCGGGGCCGAGGAGGCCACCGTGGTGCTGAACGGCCCCGGCGGTGACCGCAGCACCGCACGCACCCGTTGGCTGATCGCCGCCGACGGCGCGCACAGCAAGGTGCGCGAGGAGCTGGGCATCCCCTTCGAAGGCAGCACGTACGCCCGTGACTTCCTCCTCGGCGACGGGCTGCTGGCGGCCACCGGCCCGACGCGGCTGCCGCCCGCCGAGGCGCAGTACCACCTCACGCCCGACGGTGTGCTGGTCGTCGTCGCGCTTCCGGAGGGCGGCCACCGGATCTTCTTCGACCTGCCGGCCGGCAGCGGCGAGGGCCCCCCGGACGACGCCGAACTCCAGAAGCTCCTCGACGCCCGCGGGCCCGGCGGCTGGACCCTGACGAGCACGGCGTGGACCAGCAGGTTCCGGGTGCACACCAAGGTCGCCGCGGCCTTCAGGTCGGGCCCGGTCTTCCTCGCGGGTGACGCCGCGCACTGCCACAGCCCGGCCGGCGGCCAGGGACTCAACACCGGAGTGCAGGACGGCTACGACCTGGGCTGGAAGCTCGCGGCGGTCTGCGCGGGCGCGGAACCCTCGCTGCTGGACAGCTACGAGGCGGAGCGGCGGCCCAGCGCGGTACGGGCCGTGGGCAATGCCGACCGGCAGACGAAGCTCTGGCTCCTGCGCTCGACGGTCTCCCGCTTCCTGCGGGACACGCTGCTCCGCAGGCTCTCGGCGAGCGGAGCTCTGGAGAAGCGTCTGGTGCCCGAACTCGCTCAGGTCGACCTGGACCTGACCGGCAGCCCGATCGTTTCGGGAACCCCCGCGGACGGCGTCCGGCCGGGCCGCAGGGTCCCCGACACCGCGCTGTCCATGGTCTACGGGCGGGAGGCGGACAGCCTGCACGGCTATGTCGCCGCCGGCCGGCACACCGTCGTCGTGCTCGGCGTCTCCGGCACCGACACCGCCGCGGTGCGGGCGGCCGAGACGGCGGCGTCGCGCCACGCCGGCGCGGCGGGCAGCAACGTCGACGTCCTGCTGATCCGGCCGACCGACCGCAGCGACAGCTTCTCCGTGCCCGCCGCGCTGCCCGCGCACGATGTCGCCTCCGGCCGGTACGGCACCACCACCCAGGCCCTGTACGTCCGGCCCGACGGGGTCGTCGGTGCCCGGGTGCCCCTCGACCGTCCCGGCCGCATCACTGAGCTCCTCGCCAGGATCCCGGTCGGCGGTGAGCAGGACCGTGTCCCGTACGTCTCGTGAGACCCGCTCCGCGGGCCGGGGCCGCGGGCCCTGGTTCGTCCTCCTCTTCGCCCTGCTCTTCGCGGCGAACTCCGTCGTCATCGGCGCGGACGTCGGCGACCGGCTGCTCGGCGGTGGCACCGACGACCCGTCCTCCGCCTCCTCACGCGCCGGTGTCCTGCTGGAACAGCACTTCCCGTCGAGCGCACCCGATCTGGTGCTGCTGATCCGCGGTGAGGACGGTGCGGGGGTCGACAGCGAACAGGTGGCCGCGCAGGGGGCCCGGCTGGCCGAACGGCTCGCCTTCGAACCCAAGGTCTCCGGCGTCGTCTCCTACTGGCAGACCGGCTCGGAGCGCCTGCGGTCCGCCGACCGCTCCGAGGCGCTGATCCTCGCGCACCTCGAAGGCGACGACGACACGGCGGCCAGGACCTACGACCGGCTGGCACCGCACTACCGGGGCAGCCCGTCCGGCTCCGACGCGCTGGACGTCTCGCTCGGCGGCAGCGTCGCCGTGCAGCAGGAGATCCAGACGACCATCGAGGCCGATCTGCTCACCGCCGAACTCATCGCGCTGCCGCTGACGCTGATCATCCTGTTCCTCGTCTTCGGCGGTGCCGTCGCGGCGCTGCTGCCGCTCGGCGTCGGCGTGCTCGCCATCCTCGGCACCAACGCCGTACTGCGCCTGCTGACCTCGGTCACCGAGGTCTCCGTCTTCGCGCAGAACCTCACCACCGCACTCGGCCTGGGCCTGGCCATCGACTACGCGCTGCTCATCGTGCGGCGCTTCCGCGAGGAGCTGCACCAGGGAGCCGACCCGCACACCGCGGTCCGTACGACGCTGCGCACGGCCGGCCGCGCGGTCCTCTTCTCCGCCCTGACCGTCGCGGTCTCGCTGGCCGCGATGCTGGTCTTCCCGTTGTACTTCCTGCGCTCCTTCGCCTACGCGGGCCTCAGCGTCGTCCTGCTCGCCGCCGCGGCGTCCCTGATCGTCCTGCCGGCCGTGCTGCTCCTGCTGGGGCACCGGGTCGACGCCCTCCGCCTGCGCCGCACGCCACGGCGGGTCCGCCAGGGGGGCGGCCTCGTCGAGCGTGTCGTGCGCCGCCCGCTCCGGTACGCCGTCACCGTCACCGCCCTCCTGGTCGCTGCCGGAGTCCCTTTCCTCCAGGTCGAGTTCGGAACCGCCGACGACCGGCAGCTGCCTGCGGCCTCGGAGGCCCGCCTGGTGCAGGAGGCGATACGGGACGACTTCACCGCCAGCACCACCGGCGGTGTGGAGATCCTCGCCCGGAACGCGAAGGGACTCGACCGGTACGCGGCGGAGGTCTCCCTGCTCCCGCACGCCGCAGAGGTGGACACCCCGCTCGGCACCTACCGCGACGGCCGCAAGGAGGACGCCGCCACCCCCGCCGACGCCTCCCGCGCGGCCGACGGACTGGCGCACCTGTCCGTCGTCCCGGAGAAGGGCGTGGAGGACGTGTCGCCCGAAAGCCGCCGCCTCGTAGAGGGCGTACGGGCCGCTTCGTCAGGGTTCGAGGAGCTCGAACCGCTCGCGGGCGGCCGGGCCGCGGTCCTGGAGGACAGCAAGCAGGCCATAGCCGACGGACTGCCCACCGCCGGACTGCTCATCGCCGGCACCTCCCTCCTGCTGGTCTTCCTCCTGACCGGGAGCCTGCTGATACCGCTTCTCTCCGTGGCGTCGGGCGCACTCAGCCTGACCGCGATGTTCGGTCTGGTGGTGTGGGTCTTCCAGGACGGCCATCTGTCAGGACCGCTCGGGTTCACGGCCACCGGAACCATCGAGGCGACCCTGCCGGTGCTGATGTTCTGCATCGCGTTCGGCCTCTCCATGGACTACGGCGTCTTCCTCCTGTCCCGCATGAAGGAGGAGTACGACCGCACCGGCGACTCCCGGCTGGCCGTCGTGACCGGCGTGCGCCGTACCAGCGGCGTCATCACCGCGGCCGCGTTGATCATCGCCGTGGTCTTCGTCGCCATCGGCACCTCCCAGATCACCAACAGCAAGATGCTCGGCCTGGGCGCCGCCCTCGCCGTTCTCGTGGACGCCACCGTCGTCCGGGGTCTTCTCGTCCCGGCGGTCATGCGGCTCGGCGGCCGGGCCACCTGGTGGGCCCCGGCCCCCCTGGCGCGCTTCCAGCAGCGCTTCGGCCTGCGCGAGGAACCCGCCGTCACGCCGGTCCCCGCCCACGGGACACCCACCGAACCCGTACTGGAGACAGTGAAATGAACACGTCCGATCCCGGCCGCCGGCGCGGCCGTGTGATGGTGACCGGCGCGACCGGTCTCCTCGGGACCGCCGTCGTCAGCCACCTCCTCGGCCAGGGACGCGAGGTGACGGCACTGGTACGCGACACCACCAAGGCCGCCCGCCAGTTCCCCGCCCACCCGAAGCTGACCGTCGTGACGGCCGACATCCGGAAGCCCGAGACCTACCGAGAGGCACTGCCCGGCGTGGACGCGGTGATCCACACCGCCGCGTACTTCCGGGAGTACTACCTCCCCGAGGCCGACCTGCCCCGGCTCTTCGCCACCAACGTCGACGCCGTCACCACGCTCCTGCGGGAAGCGGTCGCCGCGGGGGTGCCCGCGGTCGTCCAGACCAGCTCCGTCAACACCCTCGGCCCGGGGACGGAGGAGGACCCCGCGAACGAGTCGGCCGACCCGCCCCCGGACTGGGAGCGCAACGCCTACCGCGCCAGCAAGGTCCGCGCGGAGGCCGCCATCCGCGCCTTCGCTCAGGACCCCGAGTACGCGGGCCGGATCCGGATCCCGATCGTCCTCCCCGGCTGGATGTGGGGTCCTGCCGACGCCGGCCCCACCTCCGCGGGCCGGCTCTTCCTCGCCGTCGCCCGAGGCGGCATCAAGGCCGTACCCCGAGCGGGAAACCACGTGGTGGACGCCCGCGACGTGGCGTACGCGCTGGTGAGGGCGGCCGACCAGGGCGAGCACCTGCGGCGCTACATCGTCGCGGGCCGGTGGCGGTCTCTCTCGGGGACCTGCGCGGCGGTCGCCCGCGCCACGGGGATGCCTGCCCCCAGGGAGGTCCCCGCCCGGGCGGCGATCGCGTTCGCGACCGTCCTGGAGACCAAGGCCAAGCTGCGCGGCACCCCGCCCGTCGCCACCCGTGAGGGGGTCCGCGCCCTGCTCGACGGCGACCGGACCCGCATCACCTCGGCGCGGGCCCAGCAGGAACTCGGCGTCACCTTCCGCCCGCTGGCGCAGACCCTCGCGGACACCGCGGCCTGGTACCACCGCGCCGGTCTGCTCGACCACGTGATCCCCGAGGAGAGTGCCGCGTGAAGACCGCAAGGATCGGCCGGCCGCGGACCGTCCTGCTCGGTGCGGTGGCGGCGCTGCTCGCCGTCACCCCGGTGTACTGGACGAACGCCGTCGCGGAACCGTCGGGGACGACCGCGGGCCGCACGAACGGCGTGAGCGCACCCCAGCAGCGGACGGCATGGGAACTCGACAAGGGCATCTCCGACATCCCCGTCAGTTTCACCGTCAAGAACATCAACCGGACGAAGGCCTCCTGCCCGGTCGACGGTCGCACGTACACCGTCCGCGGGCACCTCACCGCTCCCACCCGCCTGCTGGAGGGCGAAGGCGCCGACAAGGCGGTCACCCTCTACCAGCACGGCATCGCCGCGGGCGAGTGGTACTGGCGGGTCGAGGCCGACGGCTACCACCACGCGGAGGAGCTGGCCGCGCGAGGTCATGCCTCGCTCACCATCGACCGCATCGGTTACGACAGCAGCGACACCCTCGACGGCCTGGCCACCTGCATCGGAGGGCAGGCCGACATCACCCACCAGATCGTCCAGCAGCTCCGCAAGGGGACCTACCGGAGCGGGGCCGCGAAGGGCGGCGGGAAGGCAGGGCCCTCGTTCGGCAAGGTCTTCCTCGCCGGGCAGTCCAACGGCGGCCAGATCGCCCAGATCGCCGCCTACTCCTTCCGCGACATCGACGGCCTCGTCCTCATGGACTGGACGGATCGCGGACTCACCCCGCAGGCCAACGCCCGCTTCTTCTCCTCCCTCCAGACCTGCCTCCGCGGCGGGACCAAGGGATACGTCTACTACGACCTGGGGCCCGCCGAATTCCGCTCGGGCAACTTCCACGACACTGACCCGGCCGTCCTCGACCTCGCCGTTCCGCACCAGAACCGCCACCCCTGCGGCGACATGGTCTCCCAGCTCGGCGCGGTCCTCGTCGACCTGCGCGAGCTGAAGACCGTCACCGTGCCCGTCCTCTTCATGTACGGGGAGAAGGACGCGCGTGTGGAGGGCGGCGAGGAGCACCGGGCGCTCTTCACCGGCGCGAAGGACACCCAGCTGATCGACATCCCGGACGCCGGTCACTACATGGGCATGGCCCGCCGGGCCCCCCTGGTCCACGACACCCTTGCCGAGTGGCTCGAACGCCACTGAACGGCCCGGAGAGCGCCACGCGGGCCGAGGGCTTCCCCGCCCGTCGCCCCCACCCTCCTCACCCCTGCCCCACTTCCGCCGCGCCGCCCGGCCCCTCCCGGCCGGGCTTCAGCGAATCTTCCAGCGAGTGGTCAGCGGGGGCGGTCATCGTCGACCGTACGGAGCCCCTTGCCCTCCTCCCACCCCCGATACCCAGGGAGTTCATCCCATGTCAGCCACACCGTCCCCGCTCCACCGGCTCGGCGCCTTCGCCGCGGCCCGGCGGCGCACCGTCCTGATCGCCGGTGCGGTCCTCTTCCTGCTCGCCGCGGCATTCGGCGCGGGGGCCCAGGCCGCCCTGTCGCTGTCCCGCTTCGAGGCACCGGGCTCCGAGTCGGCCACCGCGGAGCAGATCCTGCACGAGGAGTTCAAGGACGGCTCCCCGAACTACGTACTCCTGATCACCGCCAAGGACGGCGGGACGGTCGACGACCCGGCGGTGGCCGCCGAGGGCCGGAAGCTCACCGAGGACCTGGCCGGACGGGAGGGTGTCGACACGGCCGGCTCCTACTGGTCGCGCGGCGAGAACAGCGCCCTGGTGAGCGAGGACCGCTCGCAGGCGCTCGTGGTGGCCTGGCTCCAGGGAACGGCCACCGAGGTACGGACCGAACTGGCCACCATCACCCCTGACTTCACCAAGGACACCGAGCTCCTCACCGTGCGCCCCGGCGGCCAGGACGAGGTCTTCCGGCAGGTCGGCGAGGAGACCCGGCGGGACTTCCTCCGCGCGGAGGCCGTCGTCATCCCCGCCGTACTCCTGCTGCTCCTGTGGGTCTACCGCCGCTGGTCGGCCGCGGGGCTGACGCTCGGCATCGGCTTCTTCTCGGTGCTGTCCACACTCGCGATGCTGCGCGGCGTCACCGCGTTCACCGAGGTCTCGACCTTCGCCGCCAACCTGGCACTCGTCCTCGGCCTGGGACTCGGCCTGGACTACAGCCTGTTCATCATCTCCCGCTTCCGTGAGGAGATGGCCGCCACTCCGGGCGGTACCGACGCGGACCGGCACGCGGCGGTCGTACGCACCGTCGCCAGCGCCGGGCGCACCGTCCTGTTCAGCGGCTTCACGGTCGCCGCCTCGCTGGCGGCGCTGTTCCTCTTCCCCTTCCCGTTCCTCCAGTCCTTCGCGTGGGCCGGCATCGCGGTGGTCGGGTCGGCGGCGTTCGGCGCGGTCGTCCTGCTGCCCGCCGCGCTGGCCGCGGTCGGCAGGCGCACCCTGCGGCCGGGACGTACCGAGCCCGCCGTGGAGACCGGCCGCTGGTACCGCAACACCCTGAAGGTCATGCGCAGGCCACTCCTCTACGGCCTTCCCGTACTGATCGCCCTGCTCGCCCTGGGCGCGCCCTTCCTCGGCGCGCAGTTCGGCCTGCCCGACGAGCGGGTGCTTCCCGCGAGCGCGTCCAGCCGCATCGTGCAGGAGGAGATCCGCACCGGCTTCGCAGCCGAGGAGACCGACGCGCTTCAGATCGTCACCACCGGCGAAGCGGCGGAGAACACACCCGGCACGGACTACGCGGAGCGGCTGTCGCAGGTCCCCGGCGTCTTCCAGGTGGACACCGGGAGCGGCACGTACCGCGACGGCGACCGGGCCGGCGCGACATCCGATCCCGGCCGCTTCGAGGCCGGTGAGCACACCCGGCTGACGGTCGTCCCCGACCAGGAGGCGCTGGCCGGCGACATGGCGCAGTTCGTGGAGCGGGTACGGGCGGTGGACGCCCCGTACACCGAGGTACGGGTGGGCGGATTCCCCGCCGCGATGACGGACTTCCGCGCCGAGCTCCTCGACCGCCTGCCGTACGTCGTCGCCCTGATCCTGCTGGTCACCTTCGTCATCCTCTTCCTGATGACGGGCAGCCTGCTCATTCCGGCGAAGGCCACGATCGCCAACATCCTCAGCCTCAGCGTGATGTTCGGCGTGCTGGTCTGGGTCTTCCAGGACGGCAACCTCTCCGGCCTGCTCGGCTTCACCGCGAGCGGCCGTATGGAGCCGAGCATCCCCATCCTGATGTTCTGCATCGCCTACGGGCTGTCCATGGACTACGAGGTGTTCATCATGGCCCGGATCAAGGAGGCCTACGACCGGACCGGGGACAACACGAGCGCGGTCGCCGAAGGCATCCAGCGCAGCGCCCCGCTCGTCACCTCTGCCGCCGCGATCCTCGCCCTCACCTTCGCGACCTACGCCACCGGCGGTGTGGTCTTCCTGAAGGAGCTGGGCATCGGCATGGCGCTGGCCGTCCTGGTCGACGCCCTTCTGATCCGCACCCTCCTCGTCCCGGCCTTCATGGGACTGGCGGGCAAGGCCAACTGGTGGGCCCCGGACCCGCTGCGCCGTCTGCACGCCCGGTACGGAATCAGTGAGGCGCCCGCCGCCGGATCGCCCCGCCAGGACCTGATCGAGGCGAAGTAATGCTCGCACCCCTGGTGAATCTGCTCATCGTCGTGGCCTCCGTGCTGATCCACCGCTGGCTGTGGGTCAGGCTGGTACGCGACACCACCCGGCCGGGGGACAAGGCCCGGCGGGTGGGCACCATCGCGATCGTCGTCTCCACGGCGCTCGCGGCCGCCCCGCGCATCCTCGTCCCGGCCCTCGGCCCGGACACGGGCCGGCCGCTGGCCTGGGCCGGGTACGTCTGGCTGGGCGTGCTGCTGTATCTGATGCTCGCCCTGCTGGTGCTGGAGATCCCGCGTGCGGTCCTCGGCATCCGGGCTCGCGCACGGCGCCGGAACGGCCCGGCGTCCGCGCAGTCGGTCCAGGAGCCCGCGAGGGTTCCGGCGGCGACCGTTCCGCGCGACGCGGATGAAGCCCCTCCGGGTGCCGGCCCGGCACCCGGAGGCG
>NZ_JBHWZS010000227.1:0-13955 GCF_042728155.1 Streptomyces sp. NPDC060209 | reverse complement strand
CTTACGGACACGCGGAGCGAGCCGAGCCGGTCCGGCTCGGCTCGCTCAAGTCCAACATCGGCCACTCCATGGCCGCTGCCGGAGTGGGCGGCGTCATCAAGTGCCTGGCGGCGATGCGGGCGGGCGAGATGCCCCGCACCCTTCATGTCGAGGGACCACTCAACTCACTCGTCGACTGGTCCGGCGCGGTGGACGTGCTGCGCGAGAACCGTCCCTGGCCGAGGCAGAACGAGGTCCGGCGCTGCGCCGTCTCCTCCTTCGGGGTCAGCGGCACCAACTCGCACCTCATCCTGGAGAGCTGGTCACAGGACACGGACGAACCGGCCGGATCCGGCGCCCCGACGGACGACGGCGGTCCCGAGGTCCTGACCGGTCCAGAGGTCCTGACCTTCTCGGCCAGGACACCCACGGCGCTGAGCGCCTATGCCCGCACGCTGGCCGACACCGTGCGAACGGAGCCGGCCGGTCTCTCCGCGATCGGACAGGCTCTGCGGACCCGGCGCGAGGGCTACGAGTACCGAGCGGCAGTCCTCGGCTCCGACCGGGACGAGGCCTTCGAGGCGTTGCGGACGTTCGCCGACGGCACGGAGGACTCCGCGGTCGTCCACGGCGAGGCGCAGCGCATCCGCCGTCCCGTGTTCGTCTTCCCCGGTCAGGGCTCGCAGTGGCCCGGCATGGCCGTCGGCCTGCTGGCCGAGTCGGACATCTTCCGGCTGCGGGTGGGAGAGTGCGCAGCGGCGTTCAAGCCCCACCTGGACTTCGACCTGATGGCCGTGCTCCTGGGCGAGGACACGGACGTGGACCTGGAGCGCACCGACGTCATCCAGCCGTTGCTCTTCTGCGTGATGATGGGCCTGGCCGACCTGTGGCGGTCCGTCGGCGTCGAGCCCGCCGCGGTGGTCGGCCATTCCCAGGGGGAGGTCGCGGCCGCGTGTCTGTCCGGTGCGCTGTCCCTGGAGGACGCCGCGCTGACCGTCGCCTGCCGCAGCCGTGTCCTCGAGGACCTCGGACGTGGCGGAATGGCCGCCGTGGCCGCCTCCGCCGAGGACGCCGCGGCGATGATCGCCCACGTCTCGGCCGACCTGGTGGTCGCCGCCGTCAACGGCCCCCGCTTCGTGGTGGTCTCCGGCGACGACGAGCCCGGCATCGAGCGGCTGCTGGAGCACTGCGAGGAGCACGGCGTCTACGCCCGCCGGGTACCGGCCAAGTGCGCCTCCCACTCGCCCGCCATGGAGGAACTCCACGAGCCGGTCACCGCGGGCCTTGCCTCTCTGACACCCGTCCCGTCCACGATCGCGATGTTCTCCACCGTCGACGGGGCCCGGGTGAGCGGTGACGAACTGGACGCCGCCTACTGGTTCCGCAATCTGCGTGGCAAGGTCCGGTTCGCCGACACGATCGCCGAGATCCTCTCGCACGGTTACGACGCCTTCATCGAGATGAGCCCCCACCCCGTCCTGACCAGCTCGCTGGAGAGCGTGCTCAAGGAGGCCGGCAGCACCGCGCCGGTGTCCGCCACGCTCAAGCGTGACCAGGGTGGCCACGAACGCTTCGTGTCCGCGGCAGCGGAGGCGTACGTACAGGGACACGCGATCGACTGGACCCGGCTGCTGCCGGCCGTACCCGCCTCGGCCGTCGCGGCCGTGGAACTGCCCACGTATCCCTTCGAACGGCAGCGGTTCTGGCTGGAGGCGGAAGGCGTCGGCCGGGTGACTTCGGCGGCGGCCCCCGCTCCCGCGCGGGCGGCCCCGGCCCGGACGGCCGCGGTGCGCGACGGCGGTCATCCGTTCCTCACCTCCGAGGTGGAGACCACCGACGGCACCGTGCTGCTGACGGGCCGGATCTCGGTGCGCAGCCACCCCTGGCTGATGGACCACCGGGTGGAGGACACCGCCCTGCTGCCCGGCACGGCCTTCATGGAACTGCTGCTGACGGCCGGCCGTGAACTCGGCTGCGGGCGCCTGGACGAGGTGGTGATCAGCGATCCGCTGCTGCTGCCGTTGGACGGCACGGCCGTCGAGCTCCAGGTGGGCGTCGCGCCGGCGGACGCCCGGGGGGCGCGTGCCGCCACGGTGCACTCACGTCCGGTCGGCGGCGACTGGGTGCGCAACGCCGAGGGCGTGCTGTGCACCGGGCAGGAGGGCACGGCCTCGGTGGATCTGACAGCGACGCCCGGCGCGACGGTGCTGTCGGCAGAGGAGATGTACCCGCGTCTGCGCGCACTCGGCTACGGCTACGGTGAGGCGTTTCGCGGGGTGGAGGGCGGCGAGCACCTCGGCGCCGACTGGGTACGTTCCCGGATCGCTCTCCCCGAGGCCGCACTGCTCAACCACAGCGGTTTCGCCGCCCACCCCGCACTGACCGACGCCGCGCTGCACGCGGCAGTGGCCTGCGGGCTGCTCGGGGAGGAGGAGGCCGGCCGGATCGCCGTGCCCTTCGTCTTCAACGGCGTACAGGCGTTCGCGGCGGACGGCGTCCAGGCCTGCGAGGCGCTGGCGTACCGGGTCGGCCCGGACGCCATCGCACTGACCTTGGCCGCTGCGGACGGCTCCGTCCTGCTGGAGGTCGAACGGCTGGTCGTACGCCCCTTGGCGCTCGACCGGCTCGGCACGAGCGGGCGGCCCGTCCGTGCCCGGCTCGACGCGGTCGACCTGGACCGGGCCGGCCTGTTCGCGACGGTGTGGCAGGAGACCGCCGGCGAGGCGTCCTCCGAAGTCCGGCTGTGCGTGGTCGGCGGGGACGAGGGCACGCTGCGCACCGCGTTGCGGGACGCCAACCGGGAGGGCATCTCGGTGGCGACCCTCGACGAGGCGATCATGATCGTCTCGTCCCTGCCCGGCACCTGGCAGGTCGTCATGGGCTGTGCGGCGGAGCGCGGCGGCACGGTCGAGCAGGTACACGCGGCCGCGGAGCGGACCCTGAACATCCTGCAGACCTGGCTGCGGGCCGAGACCCTGCACCCCAGCACCGTACTGACCTTCGTGACGCAGGACTCGGTCGCGGTCCCCGGCGACGGGACCTTCTCCCTCGGGGACGGCGCGGTCTGGGGCATGGTCCGCTCGGCCCAGACGGAGCACCCGGGACAGTTCCGCGTGGTCGACGCCGACACGGCCGCGCTCGGTTCGTCCGAAGCCCTGTTGGGGGCGCTGCGGCGCACCGAGCCGCAGCTGGCCGTACGTGCGGAGCGGGTCCTCATGCCGCAGCTCGCCCCCCACACCGCGAGCGGGGGCACCCGGCCCGATGTGTCCGGCGGCACCGTCGTCCTGACCGGCGGCACCGGCACCCTGGGCCGCGACGTGGCGCGTCACCTGGTCACCGAGTGGGGCGTCCGCTCCCTGGCGCTGCTCAGCCGCAGCGGTGAACGCGCCGCCGGCATCGAGGAGTTCTGCCGGGAACTGGCCGGACTCGGCGCCGAGGTGAGCGTCTTCGCGGCCGACGTGGCCGACGCCCACGACGTCCGCCGGGTGCTCGCGCGGATACGGGCGGCCTGCCCGATCACCGGTGTGGTGCACGCCGCCGGGGTGCTCGACGACGCGATCGTCACAGGCATGACCGCCGACCAGCTGCACCGGGTCCTGCGCAGCAAGGCCGACTCGGCCTGGCACCTGGACGCCGCGACACGCGAGGACGACCTGCGGCTCTTCCTGCTGTTCTCCTCCCTGTACGGGGTGCTGGGCGGCCCCGGCCAGGCCAACTACGCGGGGGCCAACACCTTCCTCGACCAGTTCGCCGCCTGGCGTACGGCCGAGGGGAGGGCCACCCGTTCCGCCGCCTGGGGCTTGTGGGCCGAGGCCACCGGAATGACCGGCCATCTCGACGAGAGCGATCTGTTGCGGCTGCGCCGCAACGGTGTGGCCCCGTTCGAGACGGCCGCCGGCCTCGCACTGTTCGACGCGGTCGCCGCCGGTGACGCCCCGGCCCTCGTCGCGGCCCGGCTGGCCGTGCCTGACGCTACGGGGCCGGGTGCGGCGGATGTGCCGTTCCTGCTGAAGGGCCTGGCCGGTGGACATGCCACGGCCACCCCGGTCGTGGCGCGCCCACCGGCAGCGGTACCCGTGTCCGTACGGCCGGGACGGCCCGCGTCCCGGCCGGCGGCCGACGACGCGGCCACCGACGGCGAGCAGCCGGGTGCCACGGTGCTCGCTCTGCTCCGCGCCGGGGACTCCTCAGCCGACCAGCGTCTGGTGGCGACCACGGGCCTGGTCAAGGACTGCGTGGCCGGCCTGCTGGGGGTGAAGCCCGAACGTGTGGACGCGCAACGCTCGTTCTACGAGATGGGAGTCGACTCGCTCACCTCCATGGAGCTGCGGGTCCGCCTCGGACGGGCCCTGGACATCCGGCTGGGGGCCACCGCGGTCTTCGACCACCCCACTCCGGAGGCGCTGGCCCAGTACGTGGTCGACCTCTTCGGCCCGCCGCAGCCGGACGGCGGACCCACGGCGGGAGCCGGCTCGCGCGGGCCGAGGGGCGAAGACGAGCCCACCGTGGACGGCCGGGGAAATGACGGAGCGTCCCCGGCGGCCCTCGCCGTGGACGCCCGCCCCGCGACCGTTGCCGCCCCGGCCCGACCCGACTCGGCGCCCTTCTCGCTGACCAAGCTCCAGGAGGCCTACGGTGCCGGCCGCGCGGGAGACTTCGAGCTCGGCAATGTGCCTACGGTCCTGTGCATCGAGGTGGACCTCACCGGCTTCGACGTACGGGCGTGCGAACAGGCCTTCCGACGGCTGGTGGAGCGGCACGAGATGCTGCGCGCCGTGTTCGACCCGTCGGGCAGCCAGCGGATCCTCGGCGAGGTGCCCGGATTCCGGATCTCCGTCGAGGACATCCGCCCGCTCGGCAGCGAGGAGCGCGCCGCCCGCCTGGCCGCGATTCACGAGGAGATGACCACCCACACGTTCGACACGAGCCGGTGGCCACTGGTGCTGGTACGCGCGACCCGGGTCGAGGACGACCTCACCCGGCTCCACGTGGCGATCGACGTGCTCATATCGGACGGCGCGAGCACCACCCTGCTGTTCAACGAATGGGCTCGGTGTTACCGGGACCCGGAGGCCTTGCTCCCGGAACCCGGCGCCTCGTTCGCCGAGCACGTCATGGCGGCCACCGCCTACCAGTCCTCGCCCGCGATCGAACCTGCCCGGTCCTACTGGCAGCAGCGGGCCGCGCACCTGCCACCCGCCCCTCGGCTGCCGTATGCCGTGCCGTTCTGCGACGTGGAGCGGCCGCGGTTCGGCAACCGGTTCATCCGCGTCGAGGCCCCGGACTGGGAGCGGTTCAAACAGAACGCGGCGGCCGCGCGGCTGACCGCCTCCAGCGCGATCCTCACCGCCTACTGCCAGGTGCTCGCCCGCTGGTCCAAGGTCCCGGAGTTCACGCTGACCGTCCTGGTCTCCCAGCGGTCCGCTTTCGCGGGAACCGACATGTCGGCCGTGGTCGGCAACTTCTCCTCCACTTCCCTGCTGGAGGTCCGCATCGACGAGGCCGCGCCGTTCCGCGAGGCCGCCACCGCCATTCAGCGGCAGCTGATCGAGGACATGGAGCACGTGGCGTACACCGGGCTCGACGTGCTGCGCGACGTGGGCCGGCTGGACGGTGAGGCGGGTCGGGCCAGGATGCCCGTGGTGTTCAACAGCACCTTGGGCGGTGGGCCTCCGGCGCCGGGCGCCGAACGGACTCCGGGCCCGATGGGCGCGCTGTGCCTGCTCGGCGACTCGGGGACCCCCGTGTGGAGCGGGGTACGCACGCCACAGGTGGTCCTCGACCACCAGGTGTTCGAGGAGGACGGCGCGCTGGTCCTGAACTGGGATGTGGTCGAAGAGGTGTTCCCGGAGGGTGTCGTGGACAACATGCTCGCCGCTTACGAAGGGCTGATTCGTGAACTCTCTGCCTGAGCCCGTGCTCGACACCTTGTGGAACCGGCCCACGTGGGCGGGACACGCCCCGGACCTTCCCGCTGCGGCCACCGCCTCCGATCCGGTCGCCTCGCTGCCCGCGGACGCCGTGCTGCACCGCGCTTTCGTCGAGCAGGCCGGAAGGACGCCCGAGGCCCTGGCCGTGGTCGCTGCGGACCGCACGCTCACTTACGGGGAACTGGCGGCCGAGTCGGCCCGGGTGGCCGCTCAGCTGACGTCGCGCGGCCTGGGTCGCGCATCACGTGTGGCCGTGGTCATGGAAAAGGGCTGGGAGCAGGCCGTGGCCTGCCTCGGCATCCTGCGCGCGGGCGCCGCCTACGTCCCGGTCGACCCCGGCTGGCCCACCCGGCGGGTGGCCGATGTCCTGGTCTCGGCCGGGGTCACCGAGGCGCTGACCCAGCCGCGTACCGCCGGTGGGGTGGTGTGGCCCGAGGGCGTCGGGGTCACGGCGATCGAGGCGTCCGGTGGGGACGACGCACCGCCGTCCGCGGTCCGGGACGTGGAGGTCGGACCGGGCGATCTCGCGTACGTCATCTACACCTCGGGCTCGACCGGGGTGCCCAAGGGCGTGATGATCGAACACGGACCGGCCGTCAACACGGTCCAGGACGTCAACGACACGCTCGGGTGCACCGCCGAGGACCGGGTTCTGGCCCTGTCGGCGCTCAACTTCGATCTCTCGGTGTACGACCTGTTCGGCCCCCTTTCGGTGGGCGGCGCTGTGGTGATCCCCGCGCCGGACGACGCGCGCGAGCCTGCCGACTGGCTGCGCCTGATGGCGGAGTGGGGGGTGACCGTGTGGAACAGCGTGCCGGCGCTGATGGCCATGCTGACCGAGTACGCCGGTTCCGCCCCGGCCGCCGACCTGCCGGCATCGCCGCTGCGTGCCGTGTTGATGAGCGGCGACTGGATCCCGGTGAGCCTGCCGGGCGAGGTGCGCGCGCTCTTCCCCGGGGCGCGGCAGTGGTCCCTCGGCGGAGCCACCGAGGCCTCCATCTGGTCCATCCTGCATCCGATCACGCCGCAGGACTCCGAGCTGCCCTCGATTCCGTACGGCCGGGCGATGCGCAACCAGCACGTGTACGTAGGTGACGGGCTGATGCTGCCGCGGCCCTGCTGGGTTCCCGGCGAGATCCTCATCGCGGGGGCAGGCCTGGCCCGCGGCTACCTCGGTGACCCCGAGCGCACCGCGCGCAGTTTCCCGACCGACCCGGCCACCGGCGCCCGCCGGTACCGGACCGGGGACTGGGGGAGGTTGCTGCCCAGCGGCGAGATCGAGTTTCTCGGCCGGGAGGACATGCAGGTCAAGGTCGGCGGTCACCGGATCGAGCTGGGCGACATCGAGGCGGCGATGCTGGCCTGCCCGGGAGTGCGGGGGGCGGTCGCCGGTACGCACGGTGAGCGCAACCGGGCCCGCCTCACGGCCCAGGTGCTGCTGGAACCCGGCGCCGGGCTCGCCGCCGCAGACCTCAAGCGACTGCTGACCGAGCGGGTCCCCGCGTACATGGTGCCGACGACGGTGACGGTTCGGGAGTCCTTCCCACTCACCGTGAACGGCAAGGTCGACCGGGCCGCGCTGGCCGCCCTGGCGGAGGACACGGCCGTCGAGCAGCAGATGGAGGCGCCCGCCGATCTCGAGGAGAAGCTGCTGCTGGGTATCTGGCAGGACTTCTTCGCCGTGCAGCAGGAGTCCGCCGAACTGTCGGTGACGGACAACTTCTTCGAGCTGGGCGGCGACTCGCTGGGGGCCGTCCGCCTGATGTCGGTCCTCAGGCGCGAGACCGGCGTGCGACTCCCGGTGTCCGTGCTCTTCGGGGCGCCGACGGTGCGGGACTTGGCCCGGCGGCTGCGCACGGCCCGGGAGGAGACCGGCGAAGACCGCGGGCGAGCCGTGGTGGTGCCTGTCCGCACCACGGGTGAAGCGGTGCCGCTGGTCTTCGCCCACCCGGTGGGGGGCGACGTGCTGTGCTACGTCGAGCTGAGCCGGGCCCTGGGCGAGGAGCAGCCGTTCTACGCACTCCAGTCACCGGATCACGACGGTGCCGCCCCCACCCTCGGGGAGCTGGTCCACGGCTACGCCGATGCCCTCGTCCGCGAGGTCGCGAGCGACCGGTACCGCCTGGGAGGGTGGTCCATGGGCGGGGTGCTGGCGCTGGAACTGGCCCGGGAACTCATCGCCCGCGGCCATACGGTCGATCTGGTGGCCGCGGTCGACGTCCTGGAGACCCCGGAGGGGCTGGCTCGCGCCGAGATCAGCCGGGACCGGCTGCTGGGCCGACTGGCCCGCGACCTGGCCGGACTCACCGGGACTGAGTGGCCCGGCGATCCGGGCCCGTTCGATTCACTGCCCGAACTGTACGAGGCGGCGCGCGCGGCCGGAATCCTGCCCGCGGACATCGCCCTCACGGAGTTCGCAGCGATCGACGCACGGTTCCAGGCCAACGCGCGAGCGCTGTACGGGTACCGGCCCGGCGCCCCGCTCCAGGGCCCCCGGGTGCACTTCCTCCAGGCGGAAGGGGGCGGCGGTCCGGAGGCGGCGGAGGGCTGGCGTCCGCTGTGCGACGGGGAGTTCACGCAGGAGGTGGTCCCCGGTGACCACTTCACCGTGCTCAGGGGCAAGGGCGCCCAGGTCGTCGCGGAGCGACTGCGGCAGGTCCTGAGCGACGCGGACGCCACCGCCGCGCGCTGAATGATGCCGTGTGCCCGGCGGCACGCCTGCCGGGCACACGGCCTGCTGCCGGGGCCGTGGCCGCAGCCCCCGGCAGCCCCTCGGACGTCCGTGGGGCATGCGCCGCCGGGACGGTCCGGTGGTCCGGGCCCCGGTCCGACGGGCGCTGACCTGCGAGGGACCGGGAGGGACGAGGGTGCCAACAGGGCTGCCCGTGAACGGCCTTGAGCCGTAAACTCCGCGATCATGACCTTCGAAACGGTGTACGCCGACGCGCCCTCCCCCGACGGGCCCGCCCTCTTCCCGACCATGTCCACCATGCGCGCCATGCGCCGCCTCAAGCCGGACGCCGTCCCGGACGAGACGATCGACCAGCTCATACAGGCCGCCGTCTGGGGACCGAGCGGCGGCAACATGCAGTGCTACGAGTACGTGGTCGTCACCGACCGCGCGGTGATGGCCGACCTGGCCCCGCTCTGGAAGCGGTGCGTGGACGCCTACCTCGCGACGACGGGCAAGTACGCGCCCAAGGGCATGGACGACGCGGCGTACGGGCGGATGGTGGCGGCGATCGAGCACCAGCGCGACCACTTCGCGGACACACCGGCACTGATCATCCCCTGTTACAAATTCCCGGAGCCGCAGTTCGACGAGGAGGGCCTGGGCGTCTACGCCGAGTCGCTCGGCCCGGCGGGTCTCGAGCACATGACGAACACGCAGACTCGCTTCCAGGCGCTCGCGGAGGGCTCCTGCGTCTATCCGGGCGTCCAGAACATCCTGCTCGCGGCGCGGGCGCTGGGGCTCGCGGCCAACCTCACCATCTGGCACCTGATGCTGGAGCAGGAGTGGAAGAAGGCCCTCGGGATCCCCTCGGACACGCACACCTTCGCCGCCATTCCGGTGGGGTGGCCGCAGGGCAACTTCGGACCGGTCCGCCGCCGCCCGGTGGCCGACGTGATCCACCGGGACCGCTGGTAGTCACAGCATGGCGCCGTCACCCTCTTCGGGGGGTGACGGCCCATCTGACGGGCGCTGCCCGACAGTCCAACTCCATTGGAGTGAAAGGGATTTGGACACGCGAAGGCGTCATTGTCATGCCCTGGGCAGATAGATAGTGTGCGAGCTCAGCGGCCCTCGGCAACCCACCCCCACCGGGTCCGGCGGGCCCCCTCTCCCCCACAGACCTGGAGCAGGTATGCCCCGACGCCCCGCAGGCCACACCCGAGGCCGCGCAGCCGTTCTGGCCTCTCTCACCGTCACCGCCCTCGTCGCCGCCGGCCATCCGTCCGGTGCCGCACCCGCTCCCTCACCGACCGACGCGGACTCCATGAACCAGGCCTTCGACCGGGCCGCCGCGGAATACGACGTACCGCGCGACCTGCTCGCCGCCGTCGGCTACGGCGAGACACACCTGAACGGACACGCCGGGCGCCCCAGCCAGGACAACGGCTACGGCGTGATGCACCTCGTCAGCAACCCCGTCAACCACTCCCTGGAGAAGGCTTCCACCCTGACGGGTGAGTCCACGGCCGATCTGCGCAAGGACACCGGGACCAACATCCTGGGCGGCGCCGCCGTCCTGCGGGACCACGCCGACGCGCTGGGCCTGGACAAGGCCGAGCGGGCGGACATCGACGCCTGGTACCCGGCCGTGGCCCGCTACAGCGGAGCCGAGGGCGCGATCTCCGCCCTCTACGCGGACACCGTCTACACCTTCCTCGCGGAGGGCCTGCGAGCCACCGTGGCCGGGGGCGAACGGGTCTCGGTCACCTCCCGCCCGGTCTCCCCCGAGAAGGGCCCCCTCGCGAAGGCCGAAGTCACCACCCAGAGCCCGGACTACCCTCCGGCACTCTGGGTGGCCGCCAATTCCGCCAACTTCGCGACGGGCCGTACGGCGACGGTGGACAAGGTCGTCATCCACGTCACGCAGGGCTCGTACGCCGGGACCATCAGCTGGTTCCAGAACGCGACGTCGAAGGTCAGCTCCCACTACGTGGTCCGCTCCTCGGACGGCCAGGTCACGCAGATGGTCCGCGACAAGGACACCGCGTACCACGCCAAGACAGCCAACGCCTCGTCGCTCGGCATCGAGCACGAGGGCTTCATCGACGACCCGTCGTGGTTCACCGACACGATGTACCGCTCCTCGGCGGCACTGACGAAGTACCTGTGCGACCGGTACGGCATCGCCAAGGACCGGTCGCACATCATCGGGCACAGCGAGGCCCCCGGCAACGACCACACCGACCCGGGCGCCAACTGGAACTGGACCTACTACATGCAGCTCGTCGGCGGCTCCGCCGGTGGGGCCGACGGGCTGAGCTTCACGTCGTACACGGCCCAGAAGAAGGGCTCGACGGGTTCCCAGGTGAAGGCCCTGCAGACACTGCTCAACCAGCAGGGTTACGAGGCCGGCACCGCGGACGGCGTCTTCGGCTCCGCCACCGAGAGCGCCGTACGGGCGTTCCAGACCGCGCGTGGTCTCGGCGCCGACGGCATGGTCGGCCCGAAGACCTGGACCGCGCTGCTCTCCGCAGGCACCACACCGACGCTCACCTCGGGCGCCTCGGGCGACGCGGTGAAGCGACTGCAGCGGGCACTGACCGCGGCGCTCGGCAGAACAGTGGCCGCCGACGGGGCCTTCGGTACGAACACGGACAAGGCCGTCCGCGACTACCAGAGCGCGCGGAGCCTGGAGGCCGACGGCAGCGTCGGCCCCGACACCTGGGCCGCACTGCAGTCCGGGCTCTGATCCCCACTCCCGTGCCTGCCCGTTGAGTACCCGTACTCATGTCCCGGTCCCACAGCACCGGGACGATGACGAGCAGGCGCGGGGCGCCTTCGCGGCGTGATGGAGGGGGACGGCCATGGGACGGTTCGTGGGGGCGGTGCTCGCGGCGGCGGTACTGGCCGGAGCACTCGCACTGGCCTACATATCGGGGGTGTCGGCCTCGCTGCTGCTGGGCGCGGCGGCGGGAGTGGCGAGCCTGCTGTGGCTGCTCGTCCTGCTGACGGTTCCATGGAACCTGTACTTCCGGGCACATGCCGTACTGGCGGAGATCGGTGTCAGCCGCGCGAAGGGCCTGGAGGTGTCGCAGGAGCGGGACGCGGAAGCGGCCAGGATCGCGCGGATGATGCTCCGGGTGGCCGTGGGCGGGCATGCCCTGACAGCGGCTCTTGTCGTGGCGGTCACAGCTGCCACCGGTGCCGTGACGGGTTACTGGTTCGCCGGATTCTTCCTGCTCAGTACGGTATTCCGGCCTGCGGGAGCCTACTTCGGACAGCTGCGACGACGTCTGGGCACACTCCTCAAGGACGTGACGTTCCCGCGTGACGACGTGCTGGAACTGCGCAAGCGTGTCGATCACGTCCACGACGGCACGAGGGCCCTGGAGGCGAGGGCCGAGGAGCAGTACCGGGCGCTCGCCGAGGTGCGGCGCACCATGGACGCGCTGAACGTCTCCGCCCACGGCCGGGCGGACGACGCCGACCGCAAGATCGCCGCGCTCGCCCGTGAGTTCGAGGCCACGGTCGACCGCCTGACGGACAACCAGGAGATCATCGCCGGACTGAAGGCGTTCCTTCGGCTGCTGCGGACGGACGACAGCCCGGCCTGACACCCGTCCCCCCTGCCGGCAGCTCTTCCCGCATTCCACTGGTATTGGAGAGTGCCACTCTCTAATATGGAAAGCAGACAGCGCCACTATCCATACTGAAGGTGAGTAGTGCGATGCCGACTCTGCCGTGGGTCACCCCCCAGCCACCCCCCTCCGAAGGCACGACCGTCGTCATGGCCTCGCGCTTCGAGGTCCGTTCCCTGCGCGATGTGCCGCGCTTCCTCCTGAAGTCGCTGGTCGCGTGGAAGCAGGTGCGGTCCGCGCCGGGGGCCTTCGGCGCCTCGCTCGTCGCCCGGCCGGCGAAGCGGGTGTTCCTCACCCTCTCGGCGTGGGAGAGCCGTGACGCGCTCTACGCGTTCGCCGGGACGGAGCCGCACCGCGGCATCATGACCGCCCTCAAGCCCACGATGCGCTCCTCGACGTTCACCTTCTGGGAGGTTCCGGTCGGCCGGCTGCCGATCACCTGGGACGAGGCGAAGCGGCGTATCGAGGAGCAGCGGGGGGCCGACGCCGAGGCCCGGGGAAACGCGACGCCCTGACGCCGTCCCGGCCGCCCGTGCGCTCCGGAGCGCACCCGGAGGGCACGGGTACGCCTTCCCCCGCACCACGCCCACGGGCGAGTCTGGGCCCTGTCGGCACCTGCCGACGGGATTCGGAGGGCGGTCGGACATGGCTCGTACGCAGTCGAAGTGCGGAGCACTCACCCAGAAGGGCACGCGCTGCCAACGGCTGGCGATGAAGGACGCCTCACGGTGCGACCGGCACCGGGGCGACTGGTCGAAGTACACCGTCGCACGGCGCAAGGCACGGGAGAAGGCGGCCCGCCGCCGGTGAGAACCCCCTGCTTCCCAGGTCGGCGCCGTGCAGAATGGGCCGATGAGCGCCGACCTCCCGCAGGCCCGGACACGCGCCCTGAGGCATGTGGCCTCGCTGTCGACGGGCCCGCCCCTGGACCCGTCCCTGCGCGTGACACTGAACTTCCACCCTGACCGCGTCAGCGGTGGCCGCACGGTCCTGGAACGGCTTGCCGAGGACGGCGTGTACGTCTCCCAGTTCGTCACGGGCACCAGCAACGGCGGACTCACCGCTCACCCCGGCGGCGACCGGTGGCGCTGGGAGAGCCGGATCTTCGGCGGCGCCTACGACAGCGCGAGCGCTCACGAGCGGCCCGTCTACGGGGCGTTGGACTTCCGCCGCTCCCCCTACGGTGCGGCGCCCCGGTTCGGCTCCGCGCATTTCAGGCTGAGCGCCGAGGCCATGCCCCTTGCCACGTTCTGCTACCCGGACAGCTTCCTCGAGCCGTCCGACTTCGGTGTGGCGGCGACCGGGAGCCGGCTCGTCGCGCTCGCCGAGGCGGACGGCCGGGACGCCCTGGACGACTACATCGAGGCACAGGTCCACGGCCCCGTCCGGCTCGACCGCCATGTGGAGGCCCTCGTCCTCGACCCCTGTTTCCGGGACACGGCCGTGGAGAGGGCCGCCCGCGCACTGCCCTGCCCTGTCGAGTGGCACGGTGGATTCCGGCTCGCAACCGAGGAGTTGAGGCGCCACCCGGGATACCGGGGCCCGGAGTACGTCGAGCTGGGCGAAGCTCTCGCCGTCGAGGGGTTCTTCGACGCCCGGATCATCGGTGAGGCGGCCAGGACGGGGCGGCACGATCCGCAGGACCTCAAGCGGGTGTGGCACTGTCTGGCGCGCTTCGGGCGGTGAGCCTGCCGCACGACGCGGTGGTCCCGCACCCCACGCGGGATGCGGGAC
>NZ_JBHWZS010000226.1:0-14016 GCF_042728155.1 Streptomyces sp. NPDC060209 | reverse complement strand
GATCTGTGCCGCCCCGGGAGCTCCGCTCGGTCAGCTCACCTGGGTGAAGGGCTTCCAGCCGGAGCCGATCTTGACGCCGGCCCGGACACCACCGGAGCCGTTCCCGTCGTAGCGGTACAGGTCACCGGCGGTGGTCCGCGCGACGATGTCGTCCGTACCGTCGGCGGTGAGGTCGCCGATGCCGACGATGTCCGCCATGCCGTTCCAGCTGGAGCCGATCTTGACGCCGGCCCGGACACCACCGGAGCCGTTCCCGTCGTAGCGGTACAGGTCGCCGGCGGTGGTGCGGGCGAGGAGGTCGCCGACCCCGTCCTTGTTGAGGTCACCGGCCCCCACGATGGTCAGGGACTTCCAGCCGGTGCCGATCCTCCCCGCCCGGGTGAGCTTCCCCGCCTCGGTTCCGGCGTACATGTACAGGTCCCCGGTCGAGATCTGGCGCGCGATCAGGTCGGGGCGTCCGTCACCGTCGAGGTCTCCGGAGTAGGAGAAGCCGTCGAAGCCGTTCCAGCCGGTGCCCACCGGGGCGGAGGGCGACGTGGGGGTGACGACGTCCCCGCAGTCCGGTGTGTAGCGGTTCAGCGCGCCCGTGCTGTCGCGTACGAGCGTGTCGTTGCATCCGTCCCCGTCGAGGTCCCCGAACGGGATGAGGGTGGAGGTGGTGGGCCACGTACCGCCGTCGGCCCTGGCGGAGACGATGTGGGAAGCGTTGCCCTTGTAGACGAGCAGTCCGCCCGTGGCCGTCCGGGCGTAGAGGTCGGGGAAACCGTCCGCCCCGGCGTAGTCCCGGCGCGCGGCGGCAGGCACGGCGGCCTCCAACCCGGTGCCCGCCGTCCACAGCTGGTAGCCCTGCGCCCAGACGGCCGTCGCGCCGCCGTCGGGACCGACGGCGACCTCTCCTTCGGCGTAGTCGGACGGAGCCTTGCTGAGCTTCGTCGCCGACGCCCAGACACCGTCGGTGCGGGCGGCGGTGTAGAAGGACCTGCCGTTCTCGTCGTCCTGCACCCAGCCGGCCTGGACGGTGCCGTCGGCGCCGATGTCCGCGTCGAACTGCTCGGGCACGTAGGCGCTGGACAGCGTCCTGATCCCGGACCAGTCACCCGTGGCCGCCGAGCGGGTGGACGTCCGCAGTCCGAACGCCTCGTCGTAGTCGACCCATACGAGGGTGACGTCGCCGTCCGGCCCGACCAGGGGGTCCGTGAGCTGGGCCGAGTCCCCCACCGCGGACGTGTGGAGCGCACCCCACTCGCTGCTGTCCGTCGGCCTGACCGCCGAGACGATCTCTGTCCCCTCGGCTCCCTCCTCGTGCCGGACCCAGGCCACGGCAGTGGTGCCGTCCGCCCCTCGGGAAAGGCGCGGAGCTCCTCCCTCGCCGGCCGCCGAGAGCTCCGAGGGGGCGCTCCATCCGGTGGCGCCGGCGGCCTTGCCGACGGTCTTCACCGTGCTGCCCGCCTCGACGTTGTGCATCCAGGCGACCGTGACGGCGCCGTCGGCGGAGACGGCGGCCTGCGGCCAGTAGGCGTCGGCGGCGACGAGCACGGCGGGCGCCGACCATGCCCCGTCGGGGCCGGAGCGCTCGGAGACGTACAGCAGGCTGTTACGGCCTTCGCTCTTGCGCCACACGGCCACGCTCTTGCCGGAAGGGGAACCGGCGAAGGCGACCTCGCCGACGAGTGTGTCCGTCGCGATGTCCGTGGCGGCGGACCACGACGCAGCTCCCTTGCCGAGCGTCGCCGTGCGCAGCACGGAACTGCTTCCCAGGTTGTTCACCCAGGTGACGGTGGCCGAACCGTCCGGGCCCGTCACGAGCGAAACGCTCTCCCGCCCTGCCGGCAGGACGTCCAGCACCGTGGTGGAGCCCCACTCGGCACTCGCGGCGGGGCGGACGGCGACGGACAGTTCGAGCTGCTGGGTCTCGTCCACCGTCCGGTACCAGAGTGCGACGACGCTGCCGTCCGATGTGGTCCGCACATCGACGGCTTCGACGACCTCGTCGGTGATGGTGAAAGCCGCCGGCTCGCTCCACGGCCCGGACTGGGCGGCGACCGCCGCGGGTGCGGTCGCCAGCACCATTGCGGCCGTGGCGCCCAGGCCGGCCATCCCCAGGGCCAACGTGGGTACCAGCGCAGCGGTGATGATTCTGTGACTCTTGCTCAACTCGGGTCCTCCCCCTCGCACATGTGTGCGTGAGAGTAACCGACCCGACCGTCAGTACTGCGCCTGCAGGTGCTGCCAGAAGCCGTCGCGCAGCGCCCGGCGCAGGTGGGCGTGGCCGCGCAGCGAGTGCTGGAGCAGCCGTTCGGCCTCGACGAGCAGGTCCTGGTCGACGGAGCCGGGGAGGTAGGGGTGCCCGGGCAGCAGGTCTGCGAGGGCCTCCCGGCCGCGCGAGGAGAGCCAGCCGGCGGCGATCTGCGCTCCGACGAAGCGGACGTCCTCGCGTGCGGGGGCCGGGCTGTCGTCCTCGTACATCGTGACGGAGCGCCGGGTCACGTACGGGCGGCAGAAGTCGAGGTCGAAGGTGCGCTGGCTGTCGACCTCCCACAGCAGTGGCTCGGCCTGGTTACGGCCTTCGCCGGCCTCGATGCCCCAGAGGTGGACGCGGGCGCCGTAGCCCTGGGCGGCCTCGACCGCCGAGACCAGGTCCTCGTCGCCGCCGACGAGTGCCGCGTCGCTGATGGCGCGGTGCCGGGCGAGTGACTCGAGGTCGGTGCGGATGAGCGAGTCGACGCCCTTCTGCTGGTTGTTGGCGTTGAGGTTGCCGAGCCTGACCTTGACGTCGGGGAGCTCGGCGATGGACTGCTGCTCGACGGTGTGGATCCGGCGCCTGGCCCCGTCGTACCAGTACACGCGCAGCAGCCTGCTGTCCGCGAAGATCGTGCGGGCCTTGTCGATGAATGCCTCGATCAGCCCCTCCGCGTCCAGGTCGAAGGAGCGGCGGTCCTCGGTGCCGGTGACGAGCAGGCCGGCTGCCGCGTAGACGTAGCCCGCGTCCACGAAGATCGCGTGGGTGGAAGGGGTCTTCGACACCTCGGCGAGCACCCGCAGGAGCAGCTCGTTGGTGCGGTCCAGCTGCTCGCGGATGCCCGGTCCTTCGTCCGTCCGCGTGTCCGCGTGACTCATGCGGACCTCATTGTCCGCGCATGGCTGATTACCGACGGGTACTTAGACATCCAAAAAATTTCCTTAGCGTAGGGAATGTTTGCGATAGGCAAGCCGTTGTACCCCCTGTGGAGCGCGGGACGCAGGCGTCTTGCGCTCCCATCCTTGCGGACGGCCAGCCCGTCCTCCCAGTAGTTCTCCAGCAGGAGGATCAGACGAAGGGAAGCCATATGCGCTTCGAGATCATGCGACTCGACGATGTCGACGGTACCGCCGTGGACAGCACCGTCGTGGACGCCGCCTCCGTCAACCGGATCGTGCAGCAGGCCGCCTCGATGGGCCAGCGCATCTACATCCGGCCGGCCGACACGTCGGCTTCGTAACACCTTGCATCGCTTCGTGTCGCTGATTTCGAGCGAATGACGAGCTGAAGAAGACGAAGCGCCCCCGCACGGAAGGCCTGTGCGGGGGCGCTGTGCGTCCGGACGCGGGCCTCAGGAGTTCTGGATGACCTGCGTGACGCCGTTGATGATCTGCTGCACGGCGATGGCCGAGAGCATCATTCCGGCGAGCCGGGTCACCAGGACCACGCCGCCGTCCTTGATCACGCGGATGATCAGCAGCGAGTACCGCATGGTGACCCAGAGCACGAGATGCATCGCGACGATCGCCGACCAGACCGAGATCTGACCGGCGGTCCCGTCGGCGTTCTGCACCGCGAGAATCACCGAGACGATCGCGCCGGGGCCCGCGAGCAGCGGCATGCCGAGCGGCACCAGCGCCACGTTGACGTCCTTGGTCTGCGTCGGCTCGTCCGTCTTGCCGGTGAGCAGGTCCAGCGCGATGAGCAGCAGGAGGAGCCCGCCCGCGATCATCAGCGCGGGTACCGAGACATGCAGGTAGTCGAGGATCTGCTGGCCGAGCAGGCCGAAGACGGCGATCACGCCGAAGGCGACGGCGACGGCCTGCAGGGCCATCCTGCGCTGCACCTTGGCGGGGCGGCCCGCGGTGAGGGCCAGGAAGATCGGGGTGATTCCGGGCGGATCCATGATCACGAAAAGGGTGAGGAAGAGGGATCCGAAGACAGCGATGTCGAACACGGTGAGCCTTGCGAGAGAAGAGCGGGCCGAACAGGAGGATGCGCGCGCCGGCACGTCACGAGGACACCGGGCGCGCGAGGACGCGACGGAGAGGAAGGGGAGGGAAAGGGCCCCGTTACGCGGGGAGCGGTCCGCCGGCGCCCGGCACGGGGAACGCTCCCGTGGCGCGCCGGGTGATCTCGCCGTAGATCTCGGGATCGGTGGTGTACTCCCCGAGCCGGACGGTCTTGCGGGTGCCGTGGTAGTCACTGGACCCGGTCGGCAGCAGCCCCAGCTCGGCGGCGAGCCCCCGCAGCCGGGCCCTCGTGGGCTCGTCGTGGTCCATGTGGTCGACCTCGATGCCGTCCAGCCCGGCTTCGGCCAGCCCCGCGATCACTGATTCGGGGACCACCGCACCTCGTTTGACGGCGAGCGGGTGGGCGAAGACGGTGACACCACCCGCGGCCTTGACCAGGCGGACAGCGTCGAACGGGTCGAGCTCGTGCTTGTCGGCGTACGCGCGTCCGCCGTTGCCGAGCCAGGCCGAGGTGAAGGCGTCGGAGACCGTGTCGACGACCCCCAGCTCCACGAGCGCGGTCGCGACGTGCGGGCGGCCGACGGACCCGTCCCCGGCGATCCGCGCGACCTGCTCCCAGGTGATCGGAACGCCCAGCTCCTGGAGCCGGACCACCATGGCCTGCGCCCGTGGCACCCGGTCGTCCCGGACGAGTTCGCGCTCACGGGCCAGTTCGGGCTCGGACGGGTCGAAGAGGTAGGCCAGCATGTGCAGGCCGACACCGTCGACGCGGCAGGAGAGCTCGGCGCCGGTGACGAGCGTGAGGCCCTCGGGAAGGGCGGCTGCGGCTTCCGCATGGCCCCCGACCGTGTCGTGGTCGGTCAGTGCGACGACGTCGAGGCCCGCCGCGGCGGCGTTGGCCACCAGCTGGGCGGGGGTGTCCGTGCCGTCCGAAGCGGTGGAGTGGGTGTGCAGATCGATGCGCACGACGCGTACTCCAGTGCTGGCGGACGGACAGGGGACGCTCAAGGGTAACCGCCGGGCGTCACCCTTCCGGCCCCGTCCTGAGCGACGCGACCAGGTCAGGGCGGTGTGATCAGCCGCGGGGTGAGCGCTCCGCACGGCAGGAGGTCCACTTCCCCGCCGGCGTCACGCAGATCGGTCAGCACCAGTTCGTCGTACATGAGGAGCCCGGACTGTTCGGGCCAGACGATCGCCCAGAGCCACAGGCCACGCGCCTCGCCCGCGAAGACCGCCCGGTCGGCGGGGGCGTCCTTGACGTGCCAGAGCGCGGTGGGGCGTCCCGCCGCGAGCACCTTGGCATCCGGGGCCGTATCGACGCGCAGGCCGGACCCGGGGTCGGGGCCGT
Organism: Streptomyces sp. NPDC060209; assembly: GCF_042728155.1. Taxonomy (NCBI): domain Bacteria; kingdom Bacillati; phylum Actinomycetota; class Actinomycetes; order Kitasatosporales; family Streptomycetaceae; genus Streptomyces; species Streptomyces sp. NPDC060209. The sequence continues at coordinate 8,456 of NZ_JBHWZS010000226.1, read as the reverse complement.
CGATCCCGGCGTAGCGCGCGCCGAGCCCGACACCCAGTTCCTCGGCGACGAGCATCAGCTCGCCCATGCCTCCGAGCGGCCCGGGGCCCGAGCACATGACGGCGGTGGCCCTGCCACCGCTGCGGTCGTCACCCGCGTACGCCGCACCCGTGAACAGCCAGCCCACCGGGAGCGGCCAGGGCATCCACACCGGCACCTGGGCCCGGTGCACCACCACACCCAGCGCCTCGACGCTGGGTGGGACCACCGGCTGCATCGGGTGCACCTGACCGTGTGTGGAGCACTGCCAGGCATCGGCGAAAAGGCCGGGCGCCCTGACCCGGCCACCGCACTTCGGGCAACTGGGTTCGCCCCTCATAGCGCCCAACGGTCCTCTCCGGTCGTCGCCGCGTCAAGGACGATCACCCGTCCGCAGCGCGCCTCCGGCCGGCAGAGATAAATGTAGCTTGCACTTATTAGGGCGTCTAACTTATTCTTTGTATGACGCAACGACCTAGTGGAGAGCGAGAGAACCCATGCAGGGAGAGGATCCGTTCGACGAAGGGGCGACCAGCATCCTGCGTCAGCCGAAGGCCGTCTGGGCCACGGCGGGCGCCTCGGTCGTGGCCTTCATGGGGATCGGTCTGGTGGACCCGATCCTGCCGTCCATCGCCAAGGGACTCGAGGCCACACCCAGCCAGGTGTCCCTGCTGTTCACCTCGTACTTCCTGATCACCGCGGTCGCGATGCTCGTGACCGGTTTCGTCTCCAGCCGCATCGGCGGACGCAAGACCCTGCTCGGCGGCCTCGCGCTGGTCGTCGTCTTCGCCGCGCTCTCCGGCACGTCCTCGTCCGTCGCCGAGCTGGTCGGCTTCCGGGCCGGCTGGGGCCTGGGCAACGCCCTGTTCGTGTCCACCGCCCTCGCGGTGATCGTCGGCGCCGCCGCCGGCGGCAGTGCGGCGGCGATCCTGCTGTACGAGTCGGCGCTCGGCCTCGGCATGGCGTGCGGGCCCCTGGTCGGCGCCCTGCTCGGTGACGCCAGCTGGCGCTACCCGTTCTTCGGCACCGCCGCCCTGATGGCGATCGGGTTCCTCTGCATCACCGTGTTCCTCAAGGAGCAGCCCAAGCCCGCCCGGAAGACCTCGCTGCTCGACCCGGTCAAGGCGCTCGGCCACGGCGGGCTGGCCTCGGTCGCCACGTCGGCGTTCTTCTACAACTACGCGTTCTTCACGATCCTGGCCTTCACGCCGTTCGTGCTCGACATGTCGCCGTACAGGTCGGGTGCGGTCTTCTTCGCCTGGGGCCTGCTGCTCGCCGTCTTCTCGGTGCTCGTCGCACCGCGCCTGCAGCGGCGCTTCGGCTCACTGAAGGTGGTCGGCGGCTCCCTCGTGCTGCTCGCCGCGGACCTGGTCATCCTCGGATACGGCGACCACACGACGGCCATCGTCTGCACCATCGTCTCGGGCGCCTTCATCGGCATGAACAACACCGTCTACACCGAACTGGCCCTGGGCGTGTCGGACGCGCCGCGCCCGGTGGCGAGCGCCGGTTACAACTTCGTCCGCTGGTTCGCCGCTGCCGCGGCGCCCTACCTCGCGCCCAAGATCGAGGAGTGGAGCGACATCCACATCCCGTTCGTGGTCGCCGCGATCGCGGCCCTCGTCGGCGCGGTGGTGGTCTGGGTCCGGCGCTCCGCACTGACCCACGAGGCCGCGGAACTGGAGCCCCGCCACGCCGCGGAGGACGGCGTCACCGTCCTCGCCGACTGACCGGGCCGACCCGGCCGGCCCTCCCGGTCTCCCTTTCCGGCCCCGCCCGCGGTTCCCCCCTTGCCGCGCGGCGGGGTTTCCCTCACCCGGTGGCTCAGTCCAGCGGCACGGACGCGCGCAGTGGATCCCGCAGGTCCGTCCCCTGCGAGAGCCAGCGCTCCTGGAGCTCCTGCGCGCCCCTGACCCGCTTCCAGGCGGCCTCGTTGTGCGTCATCGGCAGCAGCGGAAGGAAGCGCACCGGGTCCATCGGGGCGTCCAGCTCCAGGTCTTCGACCAGGCCCCCCGGCTCGGCGACCAGGACGGAACTGAAGGGGGCCCCGGTCCACAGCGGCTGGCCGAGGTCCAGTGACGCCCCGGGGGCCACGATCAGCCCCTCGACCTGCGGGGAGGCCGCCAGTACCGCGAGCGGCCGCAGCACCTGGTCGGTGTCGGCGAGCCCCAGCCGTACGGACAGGACCAGTTCGGCGCGTGGGCCCTTCACGGGGTCGGCGAGGGGCGAGGTCGGGTCGGCCATCGGCTGGGCGGACATGCCGAGCGTGGCGTAGCGCACCACATCGCCGTCGATGAAGCGGAGCACCTCGATGCGGTCCGTCCCGAGGAACGTCACATCGGCGCGCGCGTCCGGCTCACCCAGCGCCGTACGGAGCCGGGCCTCGACCAGATCAAGAATTTCTCCCATGCCGCGAGCATAGAACGCGTCCCGAACGGGCAAAGGAAGGGATTGGCTCCTCACCTGGCTGATAGCCTGAGGCGTCGGTCGGGACAGCACGCAGAAGCGTCGCTCTCAGTCCTGACAACACGTGATCCCCCACGGGGGACCGGCCGGAGGAGGTGGGGCTGCGGTGGATCCAAGTCGACCGTGCAGTACCAACCGCCCTTCCGCACGACGCCTTCCTTCTGTGATCTGACACCCTTCCCGGACGTCAGCACGGCAGTTCGCGCACCGGAAGAGCCCCTCGTTTTTGCCTGTCTGTAGCGAACGCCGTCATCGTGCCCGCGCGGTGCCGCCCGCTTTGCGGACGTGAGCGCACGTCCCCATTCCGGGCTGTTCCACGTGCCCCGCCGACGGCCCTCCGTGAAGAGGAGCCAGCCATGTCGATGATCCGTGACCTGCGCGCCGCCGTGCGCCCGTCCCTGCGCAAGAGCAACACCCCGTACAACAGCTACGACGCCACCCGTGACCCCTCCGCCTCCAGCGCCGTCGTCGACTGCGCGGTCTACCGGGACGGGCGCCGGCTCACCGAGGTCTCCTGCCTGACACCCCGCGAGGCCATGCTGCGCGTGCGGGAGGAGGGCGGCTTCGCCTGGATCGGTCTTCACGAGCCGACCGAGGAGGAATTCGCCGGTATCGCCCGGGAGTTCGGCCTCCACCCGCTGGCCGTCGAGGACGCGGTCCACGCCCACCAGCGGCCCAAGCTCGAGCGGTACGACGACACGCTCTTCACCGTCTTCAAGACGATCCACTACGTCGAGCACGCCGAACTGACCGCGACCAGCGAGGTCGTCGAGACCGGTGAGGTGATGTGCTTCACCGGGCGGGACTTCGTGATCACCGTCCGGCACGGCGGACAGGGTTCGCTGCGCGCCCTGCGCCACCGCCTCCAGGAGGATCCCGAGCTGCTCGCCAAGGGGCCCTCCGCAGTGCTGCACTCCATCGCCGACCACGTCGTGGACGGCTACATCGCGGTGGCGGGCTCGGTCCAGGACGACATCGACGAGGTGGAGATCGACGTGTTCTCCACTCCCTCCAAGGGCAGCCCGCGCGGGTCGGACGCGGGCCGGATCTACCAGCTGAAGCGTGAGGTGCTGGAGTTCAAGCGCGCAGTGTCGCCCCTGCTGCGGCCGATGCAGCTGCTGAGCGAGCGCCCGATGCGGCTGATCGACCCCGACATCCAGAAGTACTTCCGCGACGTCGCCGACCACCTGGCCCGGGTGCATGAGGAGGTCATCGGCTTCGACGAGCTGCTCAACTCGATCCTCCAGGCCAATCTGGCGCAGGCGACCGTCACCCAGAACGAGGACATGCGCAAGATCACGTCCTGGGCGGCCATCATCGCCGTACCGACGATGATCTGCGGGGTCTACGGCATGAACTTCGAGCACATGCCCGAACTGCGGTGGACGTACGGCTATCCGATGGTGCTGGCACTCATCGGCGTCGTCTGCTTCTCCATCCACCGCACCCTCAAGCGCAACGGCTGGCTCTAATAGAGTTCGGGCATGACTGCTGCTGACGTGTTGCTTGCCCGGGCTCTCGTCGAGGAGGCCACCAAGAAGTCCGGTCTGATCTGGGTGCGGGGCACCGGGCCCTCCCGGCCGCTGTGGCACGTGTGGCACGAGAGTGCGGCCGTGCTCGTCGGGGACGGCCCCGGGGAGCAGCCGCTCCCGGCCGGGCTGGACGACGGCGCCACCGCCGAGGTCACCGTGCGCAGCAAGGACAAGGGCGGCAGGCTCGTGGCCTGGACCGCCGCCGTAACCGTGCTGGAGCCGCACTCCGAGGAGTGGGAGGCGGCGGTCGGCGAGCTCAAGGGCAAGCGGCTGAACGCCCCGGACTCCGAACAGCTGACGGAGCGCTGGGCGCGTGAATGCCGGGTCGTACGGCTGACGCCCGGCGCGTCCAGCACCGGGCATCCGGACGGCTCACTGGCCGCGCCGCCGCTGCCCACCGGGGCGACCACCCGGCGGACGGCGCCCGCCGCGCTCCCCCGGCTGCTGCGGAAGCGCCGCGGGAAGCGCTGACGGCGCCGTCAGCCGGAGGACTTGGGCAGCTCCCCGCCGTAGTCGACGGTGTCGTCCTCGGCCGGCGCCTCGAGCGCGAAGGTCTTGCCCCAGTCGGCGAGGGTGACGGTGCCGCCGCCCCCTCCACGGGCGACGCGCAGGGGATACGGAGTGCCCTGGAGGGAGACGTCCAGTGCGCCCCCCTCACCCTCTCCCCCCATGATCTGCACGGTGCGCACCCCGCCGACCGTGTCCCGGTCGCCCTTGTTGACCTTTCCGTGCAGGGTGAGCATCCCGTCGAGGAGCGTGTCCTTCTCCGTGAAGCCGCGCAGCTGCTGGTAGGTGGGGTCGTCCTCGGGGACCTTGACGTACTTGCCGTCGAGCTTGTCGGCGGCCTGGTCGCTGCCGTCGTCGCCCTGCTCGTTCTTCCAGAAGCCGGCGTCGGCCTTGAGGAAGAGTTCGTCGCCGATGCGCAGCAGCGCGAAGGTGTTCTGCTTCGAGGTGACCGATCCCGTGCCGCCCTTGCCGCTGAGCCGCATGTTCAGGGTGTACGTCCCGCCCTTGCTGACCAGTTTGCCCGTCAGCCGCACGGCGTCCGCGGCATCCGCGGCGGCACGCGCCTTCTTGTCGATCTGCGATGCCGTCAGCTTGCCGACGCCGTTGGTCCCCTTGTCCGGGTCCTCTCCGGCGCAGGCCGTGAGCGCGACGGTCAGCCCCGCGCAGAGCACCACGGCGAAAGCGGTCCGGCGACGGGCCCGGACGGCCGGGGCGGAAGAGGTCACGGGCGCACTGCCTCTCATCTGTGTGTCGGGGGTTGGCAGACGGCAGCGTACCCGTGCCGCGTACACCATTCGGCAGAGCTCCTTACGGACGGTCCGCCAGGGCGGCACGCACCGGTACGGGCTAGCCTGATCACGGCAAAGGAGGATGTGAGGGACAGAGGGAGGCGCACAGGATGGCGGCAGGCACTCCCAGGGTTTTCGTCTCGCACCTCGCCGGCGTACCGGTGTTCGACCCCAATGGCGACCAGGTCGGCCGGATGCGCGATCTGGTGGCGATGCTCCGGGTCGGCGGCAAGCCGCCACGGCTTCTCGGCATGGTCGTCGAGGTCGTGAGCCGGCGGCGCATCTTCGTGCCGATGACCCGGGTGACGGGCGTCGAGTCGGGCCAGGTCATCACCACCGGCGTGGTCAACATGCGGCGCTTCGAGCAGCGCCCGACCGAGCGACTCGTGCTCGGCGAGTTCCTTGACCGGCGGGTTCGCCTCGTGGAGACGGACGAGGAGGTGACCGTCCTCGACGTCGCCATCCAGCAGCTCCCGGCCCGCCGTGACTGGGAGATCGACAAGTTCTTCGTACGCAAGGGGCGCGGCGGGGCCCTGCGCCGCAAGGGCGAGACGCTGACCGTGGAGTGGTCGTCGATCAGCGGCTTCTCGCTGGAGGAGCACGGGCAGGGAGCCGAGAGCCTGGTGGCGACCTTCGAGCGGCTGCGCCCCACCGATGTCGCCAACGCCATGCACCACCTGACGCCCAAACGCCGGGCCGAGGTCGCCGCCGCCCTGGACGACGACCGGCTCGCGGACGTCCTGGAGGAGCTCCCCGGTGACGACCAGGTGGAGATCCTGGGCAAACTGAAGGAGGACCGCGCCGCGGACGTCCTGGAGGCGATGGACCCGGACGACGCGGCCGACCTGCTCTCGGAGCTGCCGGAGGCGGACAAGGAACGGCTGCTCGCCCTGATGCGGCCGGACGACGCGGCCGACGTACGGCGCCTGCTGTCGTACGAGGAGCGGACCGCGGGCGGGCTGATGACGACCGAGCCGATCATCCTGCGGCCCGACGCGACGGTCGCGGACGCGCTGGCCAGGGTCCGCCAGCAGGACCTGTCCCCCGCGCTGGCCGCCCAGGTGTACGTCTGCCGGTCGCCGGACGAGACCCCCACCGGCAAGTATCTGGGCACCGTGCATTTCCAGCGGCTGCTGCGGGATCCGCCGTTCACCCTGGTCAGCTCGATCGCCGACAGCGATCTCGTCCCCCTGACGCCGGACACCCCGCTGCCGGAGGTGACCAGCTATCTGGCCGCGTACAACCTGGTCTCGGTGCCCGTGGTGGACGAGAGCGGATCGCTGCTGGGCGCGGTGACCGTCGACGACGTGCTGGACCACCTGCTCCCGGAGGACTGGCGCGAGACCGACTTCCAGGGCGAGGAGGGGATCGCCGGTGGCCGCTGAGGACCGTTCGAGGGCCGTGCCGACGGGCGCGTCGGGCATCGTGCGCCCGCCGCGGCCCCGGCTCGACCTTCCCAAGGCACCGCGGCGCCGGCTGCTGCCCGAGTACGACCCAGAGGCGTTCGGCCGGTTCTCCGAGCGCATCGCCCGTTTCCTGGGCACCGGGCGGTTCATCGTCTGGATGACGCTGATCATCATCATCTGGGTGGTGTGGAACATCTTCGCGCCGGAGGAACTGCGGTTCGACGAGTACCCCTTCATCTTCCTGACCCTGATGCTGTCCCTCCAGGCCTCCTACGCGGCCCCGCTGATCCTCCTCGCGCAGAACCGGCAGGACGACCGCGACCGGGTCACCCACGAGCAGGACCGCAAGCAGAACGAGCGCTCGATCGCGGACACCGAGTTCCTCAGCCGGGAGATCGCCGCACTCCGGATGGGCCTCGGGGAGGTCGCCACCCGGGACTGGATCCGCTCGGAGCTGGAGGTCTTGGTCAAGGACATGGAGGAGCGCCGGATGCTCCTTCCCGCCGATAGTGACGAAGGCGACCGCGGAGGGGCTACCCGCCCGTAGGTACCCGCGCCGTACCATCGTCGGTATGGCTACGGAAGACGCGGTGCGTGAAGCACTGGCGACAGTGAACGACCCGGAGATCCACCGACCGATCACCGAGCTGGGCATGGTGAAGTCGGTCGAGATCGATCCTGACGGTGTAGTCGCTGTCACCGTGTATCTCACGGTTTCCGGCTGCCCGATGCGCGAGACGATCACCAAGAACGTGACCGACGCGGTGGCCCGCGTCGAGGGCGTGTCGCGGGTCGAGGTCACGCTCGACGTGATGAGCGACGAACAGCGCAAGGAACTCGCCTCCTCGCTGCGCGGCGGCACGGCGGAGCGCGAGGTGCCGTTCGCCAAGCCTGGCTCGCTGACCCGGGTCTACGCGGTCGCGTCCGGCAAGGGCGGGGTCGGCAAGTCCTCGGTGACGGTGAACCTCGCGGCGGCGATGGCAGCCGACGGGCTCAAGGTCGGTGTGGTCGACGCGGACATCTACGGGCACAGCGTGCCCCGGATGCTCGGCGCGGACGGCAAGCCCACCCAGGTCGAGAACATGATCATGCCGCCGTCCTCGCACGGCGTGAAGGTGATCTCCATCGGCATGTTCACCCCGGGCAACGCTCCGGTGGTGTGGCGCGGACCCATGCTGCACCGCGCGCTTCAGCAGTTCCTCGCCGATGTGTACTGGGGCGACCTGGACGTCCTGCTGCTCGACCTGCCGCCGGGCACCGGTGACATCGCGATCTCCGTGGCGCAGCTCGTGCCGAACGCCGAGATCCTGGTCGTCACGACCCCGCAGCAGGCTGCTGCCGAGGTGGCCGAGCGGGCCGGCTCCATCGCCGTGCAGACCCACCAGAAGATCGTCGGTGTCGTCGAGAACATGTCGGGCATGCCGTGCCCGCACTGCGACGAGATGGTCGACGTGTTCGGTTCGGGAGGCGGACAGCGGGTCGCCGAGGGGCTGACGAAGACGATCGGAGCCGAGGTTCCGGTGCTCGGGTCCATCCCGATCGACGTGCGTCTGCGCGAGGGCGGCGACGAGGGCAAGCCCGTCGTCCTGTCGGACCCGGACTCCCCCGCCGGCTCCGCGCTGCGTTCCATCGCGGACAAGCTGAGCGGCCGTCAGCGCGGCCTTTCCGGCATGTCGTTGGGTCTCACCCCGCGCAACAAGTTCTGAGCGTCCGACGGGTGGGGGCGGCCTCTTCAGGAG
>NZ_JBHWZS010000225.1:7591-14053 GCF_042728155.1 Streptomyces sp. NPDC060209 | reverse complement strand
CCTGACGGATGTCCGTCAGGGGGCCGCGGGGTGTGTGCTCAGCGCGTCAGGAGGCGACCATCCGCACGCAGGCGCCCTCGATCAGCTCACTGATCTCCGACAGCGGCGTGGGCCCCGACGGCCGGTACCACCGCCAGACGCTGACGATCAGACCGAGTACGCTCGCGCCCAGCAACTGCGCGTCCCGCAGCGGGAAGGCGCCCTGGGACATGCCCTTCACCAGCAGGTTCGTCCAGTCCCTCTCGACGACCTGGACCAACTGGCGGGCCGCGACCCGCTCGTCCTCCTCACGCTTGGACCGGCGCGCGCCGGAGAGCAGGTCCATGTGGCTCTGCAGGATGCGCATCTGCAGGACTTCGTGCGGGGACACCTCGTACGCGGCACGGACGGCGGCCCGCAACGCCTCGGCGGGCTCCTCCGCGTCCTTGGTCGCCTCGACGAACCGGTCGTGGGAGCGCTGCAGCTCGAGCCGCATGATGGTGAGCAGGCAGTGCGTCTTCGACTCGAAGTAGTGGTAGAGGGCGGTCTGCCCGATCCCCACCCGCTCGGCCACGGTGGACCACTTGGTGGCCTCGAAGCCGGCTTCGCCGAAGCAGTCCACCGCGGCCTGGAGGATGGCCGCGCGCTTGGACCGCGGCCCCGCCTCCGGTTCAACGATCCTGGTCATGACCCTCTCTCCTGGCCGTCACTCAGCGTGTGCGTACCCGAGAGTAAACCCAAGTTGAACTCAGTTGCCAATCGGAACGCTCACAGGACTTCGAGGACGGTCGCATTGGCCATGCCGCCGCCCTCGCACATCGTCTGCAGACCGTAGCGGCCACCCGTCCTGCGCAACTGGTGAACGAGCGTGGTCATGAGCCGCGCACCCGTGGCACCCAGCGGATGCCCGAGTGCGATCGCGCCGCCGACGGCGTTGACCCGCTCCGGAGCGGCGCCGATCTCCTTCTGCCAGGCCAGGACCACGGAGGCGAAGGCCTCATTGATCTCGACCAGGTCGATCTCACCGATCGACAGACCCGCCTTGTCCAGGACCTTCTCGGTGGCGGGGATCGGCCCGGTCAGCATGTGGATCGGGTCGGAGCCGACCACGGCCATGGTGTGCACGCGCGCGAGCGGGGTCAGGCCGTGGCGGCGTACCGCCTCCTCGGAGGCGATCAGCAGGGCTGCGGCACCGTCGGAGATCTGGCTGGAAACCGCCGCTGTCAGCCGGCCGTCCTCGGTGAGGGTCTTCAGGGCCGCCATCTTCACGAGCGTGCTGTCGGCGCGCGGGCCCTCGTCTGCGGTGAGCCCGAAGGCCGGGACGATCTCGTCGTCGAAGACGCCGTCGGCCTGGGCGGCAAGCGCCCGCTGGTGGCTGGTGAGCGCGAACTGTTCCATGTCCTCGCGGGAGATTCCCCACTTCTCGGCGATCAGCTCGGCCCCTCGGAACTGCGAGACCTCCTGGCCACCGAAGTGCTCGCGCCACCCGTCGCCGGCGTAAGGACTGCCGAGGCCGGCCTTTTCGCCGACGAACATCGGGCTCGCGATGGGCACCAGGCTCATCACCTCCACGCCGCCGGCGACCACGAGGTCGGCGGCGCCGGACCCGACCGCCTGGGCGGCGAAGTGCACAGCCTGCTGCGAGGATCCGCACTGCCGGTCGATCGTAGTGCCGGGCACATGCTGCGGCAGACCCGCCGACAGCCACGCGGTGCGGGCGATGTTCCCCGTCTGGGCGCCGATCTGGCCGACGCAGCCGAAGTACACGTCGTCGACGGCACCCGGGTCGACGCCGGTGCGTTCCAGCAGCGCGCGCAGCACATGGGCGCCGAGATCGGCGGGGTGCACGCCGCTGAGCGTGCCCTTGCGGCGGCCGACGGGGGTGCGGACGGCTCCGACGATGAATGCTTCCGGCACGGAGGGCTCCATGGGTTCGGTGGAAGGAGGATCACGGCCCGGGCGGGACGCGTGTGAATTCGGGTGCTCGCTTGCTGAGGAACGCGGCGACGCCCTCGCGGCCCTCGTCGGAGGCGGCCGCAGCGGCGATTGCGCGGGCCTCGCTGTCCAGGTGCGGGCCGAGGTCCGCGGTCAGTCCGGCGGCGAGGAGCCGACGGGTGGCGCCGAAGGCGGCGGTGGGGCCGCGGCGCAGGGCCTCGGCCGTCCGTGTGGCCTCGGCGGACAGTCGGTCGGGGGCGACGACCCGGCTCACCAGTCCGATCGCCGCGGCTTCCGCTGCCGGTAGCCTGCGGTTCGTCAGCAGCAGGTCGAGGGCCCTCTTGGGGCCGACGATACGGGGCAGGAACCAGCTCACTCCGCCGTCCGGCGAGTAGCCGATCCCGGTGTACGCGGCGGTGAAGGAGGCGTTGTCAGCGGCCAGGGTCACATCGGCTGCCGCGGCAAGGCCAATGCCCGCGCCGGCGACCGCGCCCTGAACCGCTGCCACCACGGGCGCGTCGAGCGCGGCGAACGTGCGCAGGGCGTCGTGCAGCGCGTCGGTCACCGCGATGAGGTGTTTCTCCAGTGCCTCGCCGGTGAATTGCGAGAACTCCCTGAGGTCGCCGCCGACGCAGAAGGACTTCCCCTCGCCGGTGAGGAGTACAGCCCGGGCACCTTCCCGCTGACAGACCCGTGCCGCGTCCAGCAGTCCGCGCGCCATACGGAGGTCGATGGCGTTCCCCGCCTCGCCCCGCCGCAGGGTGACGTGGGCCAGGCCGTCGTCCTGGACCTCGATACCGACACTCATCGCGCCGTCCATCCGCCGTCGACGGTCAGGACCTGCCCGGTGCAGTAGCTGGAGGCGTCCGAGGCGAGGTAGAGCAGCGCGCCGTCGAGCTCGTGGCCGTCGCCGCCACGGCGCAGCAGGGTGTTGCGGTCGACCCAGCGACTCGAGCGCTCGTCACCGAAGAGGTCGGCGGTCATCTCGGTACGGAACCAGCCAGGGGCCAGGGCGTTGACGCGTGTGCCGTCCCGGCCCCACTGACCGGCCAGCTCCCGGGTCAGGCCGATCAGTCCTGCCTTGGATGCCGAGTAGCTCGCGCCCCCGAGGGGCGCGGCCGAGACCAGGCCGAGAATGGAGGAGACGTTGATGATGCTCTTCCCCGAGGTGGGGGCCTCCTCGGGTGCGGGAGCTTCTGCGGTGAGCCGGGCGAGGTGGAAGGGCGCGGTGAGGTTGACGCCGAGTACCTCGGCGAAGGCATCCGGGGACTCGTCCTGCGCACGTATCTCTCCCGACGTGGCCGCGTTGTTGACCAGGATGTCGATGCGGCCGGTGGCGGCCAGTGCCGTTTCGGCCAGCCTCGTCCGGTCGGCCTCGAGCGAGACGTCGCAGGCCACGGGGTGGATACGCGTGTCGGAATCGGCGAGTTCCTTCAGCCGGTCGATGCGGCGGGCAGCGGCGAAGACGGTGGCGCCGGCCTGCGCGAGGACGGCGGCGAAGCGTGCGCCGAGCCCTGCGGAGGCACCGGTGACGATCGCCGTCCTGCCTTCCACCGAGAACAGTTCGGCGGCAGATCGCGGCGCAGTCACTCCTCCACCCCGATCGGCAGGGCGGTCGCGCCTCCGTCGAGCACCAGAGTCTGGCCTGTCATCCAGGAGGAGGCGTCGGAGGCCAGGAACAGCGCCGCGCTCGCGACGTCCTCCACCGTGCCGAGACGGCGCATCGGCAGCTTGGCGGTGAGGACGGGCTCGCGGACCTCCCACACCGCACGCGCCAGTTCCGTCCTGATCAGACCTGGGGCGATCGCGTTCACCCGGGCCCGCGGGCCGAGTTCGTAGGCGAGCTGCCGGGTCATGTGCAGCATGGCGGCCTTGGTCGCGTTGTAGTAGCCGATGTGCGGGTCGACGATCAGCCCGCCGACGGAGGCGATGTTGATCACCGTTCCCCCGTGCTCACTCATCCAGGCCCGCCAGGCGCAGCCCGTCCAGGCGATCATCCCGTACTGGTTGACGCGTACGGTCTTCTCCGCGCGCGGCAGGTCCAGGTCGAGGAGGTCGCCGTTGTACGGGTTGGTCGCCGCGTTGTTGACGAGGATGTCGACCTGGCCGAAGCGGGCCATGGTCTCGTCGACGCAGGCTTCGGCCTGCTCGGGCTCGCCGGCGTTTGCCACGACGGTGTGGATGTCACCGTCGCCCTTGACCCGCAGCAACTCCTCGTGTGCCTTTGCGAGTCCGTCCGCCTTGCGTGCGGCGATCACCACGTGCGCACCGGCCGCCCGGTAGGCGGCGGCTATACCGAGGCCGATGCCGCGGGATCCGCCGGTGATGACGGCGACCTTGCCGTCGAGGGTGTTGGCGCTCACGCTGCTCCTGCCTTCGGGTCCGTCGTGTGGTGTTCGGCGTTCGGGTCGGGCTTCTCGTACTTGGCGAGTTCCTGGCGGGCGACGGTCCGCAAGTGCACTTCGTCGGGGCCGTCGGCGATGCGCAGCGCCCGCGTGATGGAGTACAGCCGGGCCAGTACGGTGTCGTCGCTGACGCCCGCCGCGCCGTGTGCCTGCACCGAGCGGTCGACCACCTTGTGTGCGACCTCTAGGGCGGCCACCTTGATCGCGGCGACTTCCATACGGGCGGCCGCGTTGCCCACGGTGTCCATCAGCCACGCCGACTTGAGGACGAGGAGCCGCAGTTGCTCGATCTCGATGCGGCTGCGGGCGATCCACTCGCGCACCACACCGCGGTCTGCGAGCGGCCCGCCGAAGGCGAGGCGTTCGGTGGTGCGCTCGCACATCAGCTGCAGGGCGCGCTCGGCGAAGCCGACGGCGCGCATCGCGTAGTGCATGCGTCCCGGGCCGAGTCGTCCCTGGGCGAGGGCGAAGCCCTGTCCCTCCCCTCCGAGGATGTTCTCCACCGGCACGCGGACGTTCTCGAAGAGCACCTCGCCATGCCCGCACCGGTCGGTGTAACCGAACATCGGCAGGTCACGGACGACCGTGACACCGGGCGTGTCGCGCGGGACGAGCACCATGCTCTGCTGCCGGTAGGTCGGTGCGTCCGGGTCGGTCTTGCCCATCAGGATGATCAGCTTGCAGTCCGGGTCGAGAATTCCGGAGGTGTACCACTTGCGGCCGTTGACGACATAGTGGTCGCCGTCGCGGACGATGCGGGTGCGGATGTTGCGGGCGTCGGAGCTGGCGACCTCGGGTTCGGTCATGGCGAAGCACGACCGGATCTCCGCCTCCAGGAGTGGCCGCAGCCAACGCTCCTGCTGCTCCGGCGTGCCGAACAGCGCGAGCAGTTCCATGTTGCCGGTGTCGGGCGCCGAGCAGTTGAACACCTCGGGGCCGATGATGGAGCGGCCGGCCAGCTCGGCGAGCGGGGCGTATTCGAGATTGGTGAGCCCTGCGCCCCAGTCACCGTGCGCCATGAAGAGGTTCCACAGGCCCTCCGCGCGCGCCTTTTCCTTCAGTTCGGTCATCACCGGCGGCAGCGCGTGCCGGTCGTCGGCCTCGGCGAGCTGTCGGTCGTAGACAGCTTCCGCGGGAAAGACGTACTGCTCCATGAACGACCGCATACGGTACTGAAGATCAACCGCCTGCGGCGAGAATCCGAAATCCACGACTGCTCCTCTTCGCCGGCGTCCGGCTCGGCATGCGTCCCATGTGTTGTGGCTTGTGCGGTCGGCCCGGGTCAGCCGAGGATGTCGCGCGCCGAGCGGATCATCGCGGCGATCGTGGGCGGCAGGCGCTCCTGGTCCGGGTCATGGTGCTTGCCCTGGCGGTGCCGGCGCAGATTGTGGCCCATGATCGCGGCCATCTTCATGCGGCCGAGGGCCCGGAACCAGTCCATGGCGGGCAGCACGGGGCGTCCGCCCAGGTAGGCGTCCAGCAATTCGGCCTCGGTGGGCAGGCCGGGCACGGCGCGGCCCAGCTGCGGGAAGTTGCGGTGGTCGGCGAAGAGCAGGAACCAGCCCAGGTCGATGCGCGGGTCACCGACGCTCCAGATCTCCCAGTCGACGACCGCCACCGGGTCCTCGCCCACGCACAGCACATTGCCGAGTCGGAAGTCGCCGTGCAGCAACACGGGCGGGAGGTCATCGGGTACCTCGTCTGCCAGGCGTTCCATCAACTCCTGTCCTCCAGGACGGAGTTCGTCCGGAACGGCCAGCATGGTCCGGCTCCACCGCGCCAGCTCTCCTGCGGCGTCCAGCGGTTCGGGCGCCTCGAGTCCAGGCGTTCGGACATCGGTGTCGTGCAGTCGCCGCAGCACGGACGCGATCTCCAGCATCCGGGCCCGCGCCGTCCCCGTGGGCACTTCGGGGTCGTCGAGTACGGGCTCGATCGCCTCCCCGGCTGCGAAGTCCATCGCGAACCAAGCGGGTTGCGCCCCGTCGACGGCCACGACGCCGGGCACCGGCACCGGGGAACCGGCCAGCGCGGCAAGAATCCGCGCCTGGCGCATCACGTCGTTGCGTCCGATGGGCCGCTGCCCCGGGGGGACCGCCTTGACGACGTACCGCGCGTCTCCCGCCGTGACCGAGTACGTCAGTCC
>NZ_JBHWZS010000225.1:0-7581 GCF_042728155.1 Streptomyces sp. NPDC060209 | reverse complement strand
CGGCAGGGTCTTCAACTCCCCGATCGGGGAGCCGGGGTGCAGGATGCCGAGGCGGTCGCGGACCCGTGCGGCCAGCTCCGTCACCTGGGTCGCCGTGCTCAACGGGAGGGCTCCTTCGGCAGGCCGAGCACACGCTCGGCGAGGATGTTGTGCTGGATCTCGTCGGTGCCGCCGGCGATGCTGTAGCCGGGCGCTCCGAGCAGGTGTTCCGTCCAGGCGTAGGTGCCCCACTCCCCCGTGTCCGCGACGAGGCGCGGGCCGAGCAGTTCGGACACCAGATCGCTGGTGCGCCGCATGGTCCCGGTGGCGTACAGCTTGCCGACCGAGGCTTCCGCGCCGGGTTCGCGTCCGGCGACGAGGGCGCCGGTCACGCGCAGCCCGATGAGCCGTTGCACCAGGGCGCGCACGTAGAGGTCGGCGGCCTGCTGCTGCTCGCTGCCGGTGAGCGGGCGGGGCAGGTTCCTGGCCAGCTCCAGTGCCCGGTCGGCGTTTTCCAGGCCGAGGTTGCCGGAGTCGAGGCGCTCCGCGGCCAGCACACTGAGGGTGACCCGCCAGCCCTCGCCGACCGGTCCGAGCCGGTCGCTGTCGGGCACGACCACGCCGTCGAGGTAGACCTCGTTGAAGCTGGCGCCGCCGGTCATCTGCTGGATGGGCCGCACAGTGACACCGGGCGCGTCCATCCGCACGAGGAACACGGTGATGCCGGCGTGCTTGCGTACGTCGGGGTCGGTGCGACACACCGCTACACCCCAGGTCGCGACAGTCGCCCCGGAGGTCCAGACCTTGTGCCCGTCCAGCACCCAGTTGTCACCGTCGCGCACCGCCTTCGTCCGCACCGCGGCGAGGTCGGAGCCCGCCTCGGTCTCCGAGAAGAGCTGACAGGCCAGCTCGTCGGTGCGCAGCATGGGGCTCAGCCAGCGCTTCTTCTGCTCCTCTGTGCCCCAGATTCCGATCGCCGGGGCGACGAGCTGCTGTGTCACCGGGAAGATCTCGGTACGGTGCGGCACGTCGAAAGCCGCTTCCTCGGAGCGGTAGAGCTGCTCGTAGTACGCGGGCAGGCCGCGACCCCCGTACTCCGCCTGCCAGTTGAGCGCCCCCCACCCCTGGTCGTAGCGCGTGCGTTCCCACTCCTGGGTGCGGGCGGTGTGCTCGCGCTCCTGCTCCTCGGTCCGGTTCTCGAACACGGCGACGGAGTCGGAGCCGATGCCCCACTCCCCGTCGGATGTCCGGGGCCGGGCGACCGTGGCGAGCCACGTCCGGACCTGTGCGCGGAACTCCTCGGGTTCCGGGGGACCACTCATCTGTTCCTCCACCTCCGTTCAGCGGGGCGATGCCGGTCGTGCGTTCAGCGGGACAGCACCGTGCATGCGCTGACGCCCGGGGCACCGTAGACATGTGTGAAGCCGACCCTGGGCTCGCCGGGAACCTGGCGTTCGCCGGCCCGGCCGCGCAGCTGCTGGACGACTTCGTAGACCTGGCGCAGCCCCGAGGCGCCGATGGGCTCGCCGTTGGCGATGCAGCCGCCGTCGGTGTTGACCGGCAACGCGCCGCCGATCTCCGTGGCACCCGACGCGATCAGCTGTTCCTGCTCGCCGTCCGCACAGAAGCCGCACTCCGCCATGTGCATGACCTCGGCGCCACTCTCGGTGTCCTGCAGCTGGCAGACATCGACGTCGGCCGGGGCGACCCCCGCGTCCTCGAAGGCGGCGGCCGAGGCATCGCGGCTGACGCTGGTCAGCTCGCCCCCGGGGATCCACGGGCTGAACACCTCGAACGACCCGAAGCGCCGGGTGCGTACGGCCGCCGAGCGCAGGGCGACAGAGGGGCCGTCGAGGGTGCGGGCGACCTCGGGAGAGCAGAGCACCAACGCGGCCGCGCCCGCCCCCGGGGAGCAGAACATGAAGCGGGTCAGTGGATCACTCACCATGCCGGATTCGAGTATCTCCTCGGCGGACACCGGCTTGCGCCGCCATGCCTCCGGGGTCAGGCCGCCGTTGCGGTAAGCCTTCTCGGCGACCCGGGCGAGCGTCCCCGGGGTAATCCCGTGGTCGTGCATGTAGCGCTGGATCTTCATGCCGAAGAACTGCGTGGTGACCATCAGCCCGTCGTTCCCGTACTCCGCCCCCAGGCCCCAGTCCTCGGGTCTCGGATCAAAGGCGCCGCGCGGGTGCTTGTCGAAACCGACCGCGAGCACGACGTCCGCCATGCCGGCGCGGATCGCGTTCACCGCGGAGATCAGCGCGCTGCCGCCGGTCGCGCAGCCGTTCTTCACGTTCACGAACGGCAGTCCCGTCAGGCCCAGTCGGGACACCAAGGTGTCGGCGAGACCGGCGCTGTCACTGCCCCCGAACGCGGCCCGTACCCGGGACCACTCGATCCCTGCGTCCGCCAGCGCCGCCCTCACCGCACCGACGGCCAGCTGCCTGCCACTTGCCTCCGACCGGCCGAACGGCGTGCGCCCTGCGCCGCAGATCAGGACGTCGGTGCTCATGACCCCTCCTCTGCCTCGGTTGCGGGCCGGGCCCGCGGGACACCCTGCCCCGCGGTCACCGCCATGGGCATGCCGATCCGGATGTCGTCGAGGTCGTCGACCTCGAGAACGGCTGCCACCCGTACTCCTTCCGCCAACTCGACGTAGCCGACCGCGAAGGGCTCGAAGCCACCGGGCGGGGCCTCGTAGGGCGGGGACTTGGGCGCGTACCGCTGCACCGTCCAGGTCCACAGCGTGCCCGCGCCCTTGAGACCGGCCGGTTCGGCCCGTCCCCCGCAGCGCGAGCATGCGTCGTCCGCGGGGTAGGCCGCCGCCGAGCAGCCGGAGCAGCGTGAGCCCTGGAGCCCGGCGGCCGGACTCCGCGGAACCGTGGTCATCCGGATCAGCGCCCCTGCCACTTCGGCTCGCGCTTCTCCAGGAACGCCGAGACACCCTCGTTGGCGTCCTCGGAGTTGAGCGCCACGCCCACGGCAAGGTGCTCCATCACCATCAGCGACTGGGTGTCGGCGTCCAGGCTCCGGTCGATCGTCATCTTGGTGAGCCACATGGTGAACGGGCTCTTGTCGGTGAGGTGGGAGATGAACTCCTCGACCGTCTCGTCCAGCTTCTCGGCCGGCGCGTGGTCGTTGATCAGGCCGAACTCGGTGGCCTCGATGCCGGACAGCAGCTTCCCGGTGAGCATCAGCTCCTTGGTCTTGCGGATTCCGATCATGCGCGGCACCCGGTAGATCGGTCCTGCACCGCCGAAGAGCGCGCGGCGGATGTGGAAGTCGCCGATCTTGGCGTCGTCCGCGGCGATCGCGAAGTCGCAGGAGATCATGATCTCGAAGCCGCCGGCGGTGACATGACCCTCGAGGACTGCGACCGAAGGGGTCTTCATCGAGTAGAGGCGGTCACACACCTTCGCGGACTTCACCGCTACGTCGATGGCGTTCGACTTGCCGACGTACTCAGCCTTCAGGCTGTCGAGGTCGAAGCCCGAGCAAAAGGTGCCGCCGCGTCCACGGAACACCAGGACCCGCAGCTCGGGGTCCTCGTCGACCTCGGTGATGATCTCGTCGAGCCGGTCCAGGATCGGCACCGTGACGCAGTTCTTCTTCCAAGGGCGGTTGAGCCAGACGCGGGCGACATGGCCGTCACGCTCGAACTGGATCTCGTCTTCCACTGCCATCTCTGATCCCTCCGTCAAACTGAACTGAATTCATTACGAGTCTGCGCAGCTGGTGATCCTCTGTCAACCCTCTGATTGAAGTTGCTTCAGGAGACCAGCTCCGCCTTGCCGCGTGTCAGCCCCCGACGGCCGGGATGTCCACGAGGACCTTGAGCCGGCGGCCGTCGCGGACGTCGTACAGCCCCGCGACGGTGCCGGTGAGGGGGATGTGGTCGAGCCAGCCGTCCGTCGGGTAACGCCCGGCGGCCATGTGCTCGATGACCCGCTCGAAGACACCGTCGGGGTACGCCTCGCAGCCGAGCAGCGCGAGTTCGGCCAGGCGGACCACTGAGGCGTCGATGGTTACCGGGCCCGAGTACAGCGCCACCATGACGACGGGCGCCTGGGCGGCGAGGGAGCGGATGGCGGCGTTCAGCGCCTCCTGCCGCCCCGAGCACTCGATGGCGGCGTCCACACCTCTGCCCCCGGTGTGGCGCGCCACTTCCCCGACCACGTCCGCCGTGACCGGGTCGAGTACGCGGGCGCCGTGCCGCGCGGCCGCCGCACGCCGGGACGGCGAGGGCTCCACCACGAGCACGTCGTCGACGCCGCGCGCCTTGAGCGCGAACAGCGCACCCATGCCGACCGCGCCCGCGCCGGTCACCAACGCGGTGCCGCCGCGGGGCACATGGGCCCGCTCCACGGCATTCAGAGCCACCGCCATGGGCTCGACCAGAGCACCCTGTTCCAGCGAGACCCCGTCGGACAGCTGATGCACGGCGTCGGCCGGCACCACCACGTACTGGGCGAGTCCGCCGCCGGGCGAGGTCACCCCGATCGCCGCCAGGGCCGTGCACAGGTGGGACAGTCCCGACGTGCAACGCGGACACACCCCGCAGGTGCGGATCGGCCGCACGCAGACCCGGGCGCCGGGCGCGACGCGGTCGACCCCGGCACCGCAGCCCACCACGGTCCCGGCGAACTCGTGCCCCAAGGTCTGCGGCAACGTGGCACCGGTCAGCGGGTTGGGCTCGTGCGTGGCCCGGGGCGTCTCGAAGTACTCGTGCACGTCAGTGCCGCAGATCCCCGCGAACGCCACACGGATCTTCACCTCCCCAGGACCCGGCTCGGGTTCGGGCATCTCCTCGATCCGCAGATCCTTGGCTCCGTACAGCCTGGCGGCCAGCATCGCTCCTCCTCGGACTCGCTTCCTGGGACACCATCGAGACTGCCACTGAACTGAATTGACTTCAACAGCTATCTTGAGACTTGCACCTACTTCGGTTCAGCATCGAAAGGGTCCGTCAATCCCGTACCCGCCCCCTGTCGACGCGAGAGGGGGCAGTCTGGAGTGCACATGTCCGCCGGCGACGTAGCGGCGCGGTCGTACCGCGCTCAGCATCCCGTCCGCTTCGTGACCGCCTCGAGCCTCTTCGACGGTCATGACGCCTCGATCAACATCATGCGGCGCATCCTGCAGGCCCAGGGCGCGGAGGTGATCCACCTCGGGCACAACCGCTCCGTGAGCGAGGTGGTGGACGCCGCACTGGAGGAGGATGTGCAGGGCGTGGCCGTCAGCTCCTATCAGGGCGGCCACATCGAATACTTCGAGTACCTGGTGGAGCTGCTGCGAGAGCGCGGCGCCGGACATGTGCGCGTGTTCGGCGGTGGCGGCGGGGTGATCGTGCCCGAGGAGATCGAGCGGCTGTCGCGGGGCGGGGTACACATCTTCTCACCGCAGGACGGACAGCGCCTCGGCCTGGTCGGCATGATCCAGGCCATGATCGAGGCGTGCGACACCGCGCAGTGGGAGGAGGCGCCCGCTGACGTCGGGCGGGTGCTCGCGGGGGAACGCCCGGCGCTGGCACGGCTGTTGTCGGGAGCCGCAGCCGGGTCGCTGCCGGCCGCGGATCTGCGTGCGTTGGAGAAGGCGGCCGCGGCGCGCCAGGTGCCGGTCCTCGGCATCACCGGCACCGGCGGTTCCGGCAAGTCCTCGCTGACCGACGAGCTCGTCCGCAGACTCCGCACCGACCAGCGGGACACCCTGCGGATAGCCGTGCTGGCCGTCGACCCGACACGCCGTCGCGGTGGCGGGGCCCTGCTCGGCGACCGCATCCGGATGAACTCCCTCGACGGCGAGCGGATCTTCTTCCGGTCTCTGGCCACGCGTGGCAGCAGTGAACTTCCCGAAGGGCTCGGCGAGTCGATCACGGCCTGCAAGGCGGCCGGCTACGACCTGGTCATCGTCGAAACACCCGGCATCGGCCAGGGAGACGCGGCCATCGTGCCGTACGCGGATGTATCGCTGTACGTCATGACGCCCGAGTTCGGTGCGGCATCGCAGCTCGAGAAGATCGACATGCTGGACTTCGCGGACGTCGTCACCATCAACAAGTTCGAGCGGCGCGGCGCCATGGACGCCCTGCGCGACGTCGGACGCCAACTCGTGCGGAATCGCGCGGCGTTCAGCTCCCGCCACGAGGACATGCCGGTGTTCGGCACCAGTGCCGCCACGTTCAACGACGACGGTGTCACCGCGCTCTACCAGCGTCTGCGCGATCTGCTCGGCGAACGCGGTCTGCGGACCCGTCCCGGCGCGCTGCCCGAAGTCTCGGTACGTCACTCCAGCGGCGCGGCGCAGATCGTACCCCCGTCCCGGGCGCGCTATCTGGCCGACATCGCCGAGACGGTGCGGACGTATCATGCGCACACCGTCGACCAGGCCCAGGCCGCCCGACGTGTGCAGCGGCTGACCGCGGTCCGTGGCGAACTGGCGGGCGAGCAGGCGCCGACCGGCGATGTCGACCAGCTGCTCACCAAGGCGCGGGAGCGACTCGACGGCGACACCCTCCGGGTTCTGAAGCGGTGGCCGGAGACCGTGGAGGCGTACTCCGGCGAGGAGTTGGTGTTCACCGTGCGCGGCCGGGAGCTGCGCACCCGCCTTGGGCGCGTATCACTGTCGGGCAGCCGGATTCCGCGGGTGGCTCTGCCGCGCTACACCGACCACGGGGAGCTGGTGCGGTTTCTGCGTGCGGAGAACCTTCCGGGCTCGTTCCCCTTCACGGCCGGGGTGTTCCCCTTCAAGCGGGAGGGCGAGGACCCCGCGCGAATGTTCGCCGGCGAGGGCGATCCGTTCCGCACGAACCGACGCTTCAAGCTTCTGTCCCAGGACAGCGATGCGACCCGTCTGTCCACGGCCTTCGACTCCGTCACGCTCTACGGTCGCGACCCCGACCGGCGCCCCGACATCTACGGCAAGGTCGGCACCTCGGGCGTATCGGTGGCGACGCTGGAGGACATGAAGGCGCTGTACGACGGCTTCGACCTGGTCGCGCCCACCACCTCCGTCTCCATGACGATCAACGGCCCGGCACCCACGATCCTCGCCTTCTTCCTCAACACCGCCATCGACCACCGGCTCGACGCGTACGCCGTCGAGCACGGCGAGGCACCCGGCCCCGAGCAGACGCGTGACATCCGGGCCGAGGTACTGCGCAATGTACGAGGCACCGTGCAGGCCGACATCCTCAAGGAGGACCAGGGACAGAACACGTGTCTGTTCTCGACAGAGTTCAGCCTGCGGATGATGGGCGACATCCAGGAGTGGTTCATCGAGCAGGACATACGCAACTTCTACTCGGTCTCCATCTCCGGGTACCACATCGCGGAGGCCGGGGCCAACCCGATCAGTCAGCTCGCCTTCACGCTCGCCAACGGGTTCACGTACGTCGAGTCGTATCTGGCGCGCGGCATGATCGTCGACGACTTCGCCCCGAACCTGTCCTTCTTCTTCTCCAACGGCATGGACCCGGAGTACTCCGTGCTCGGCCGGGTGGCCCGCCGCATCTGGGCGGTGGCGATGCGCGACCGCTACGGGGCCGACGAACGCAGCCAGAAGCTGAAGTACCACGTGCAGACGTCGGGCCGCTCGCTGCACGCC
>NZ_JBHWZS010000224.1:0-14197 GCF_042728155.1 Streptomyces sp. NPDC060209 | reverse complement strand
TCCCGGGGCCGTGCGTGCCGCCCCGGGGGCCGACGCATGCCCCGTTCCGGGTGCGGCGGGAGTCGGCGACGTGCGTTGCACGGGCTGCACCACGTGGTCACAGAGTGGTTGAGACCACTTGTCGGCGTGCTGAGGCGCCCTTAGTCTCCTGCAAGTTGTGCAGAACGAAACGTGCGTTGCATGGAATGCAACGATTGACCGGTAGGGGTCCCGGATGAAGCTTTCTGCCCGAATTGCCGCTCCGGCCGCGGCCCTTGTGCTGGCGGGCATCACCGCCACCGCCTGTGCGCCGCAGACCTCCGACACCAGCGCCGAGGGCGACAAGAAGACCGGGACGCTCCGCGTCTGGCTCTTCCAGGAGGTCGGCAACAAGCCCAAGGAGAAGGTCGTCGACGCCGCGGTCGCCGACTTCGAGAAGTCCCACGAGGGGGCCGAGGTCGAGATCGAGTACATACCCGTCGACACCCGGGCCCAGCGCATCAAGGCCGCCTTCAACGACCCGGAGAGCGCCCCCGACCTCATCGAGTACGGCAACACCGATACCGCCGGATACGTGAAGGACGGCGGACTGGCGGACATCAGCAAGGAGTTCGCGGCCTGGGACGAAGCCAAGGACACCGACCCGACCGCCAAGCGTTCCGTGACGGTGGGCGGCCAGGTCTACGGGGCGCCGCTCTTCGTCGGCGTACGGGCGCTGTACTACCGCACCGACGTCCTCGAGGAGCTCGGCATCGAGCCCCCGAAGTCCCAGGACGAGCTGATCTCGACCGCCAAGAAGATCCACCGGGAGAAGCCGGACCTGTACGGTCTCGCGGTGGGCGGCGCGTACACCTATGGCGCGATGCCCTTCATCTGGGCGCAGGGCGGCGAACTGGCCGACGAGACCGGGGTGACCTACCGGTCCGCCATCAACAGCGAGAAGGCACGAAAGGGCATCGAGGCGTACACCTCGCTTTTCGGTGACGACAACTGCCCGGCGGCCAAGTGCGCGGCCATGGGCGGCAACGCGGTCATCACCGCGTTCGCGTCCGGCAAGGCGGCCATGGCGGTCGGCGGCGACTTCAACCACGCCGCGGTCGAGGCCGGCACCGTGAAGGGCAAGTACGCCGTCGTGCCGTTGCCCGGCGTGAAGAAGGACTCGATCGCCCCGGCGTTCGCCGGTGGCAACAACATCGGTGTACTCAAGAGCAGTTCGCACCGCACTCTCGCGGTCGACCTGATGAAGTCGCTGACCGGCAAGAAGACCCAGGCGAAGATGTTCGACGCCATGGGCTTCCTGCCGACGTACACGGACGTGCTGGACACCGCCGCGGAGAAGGAGTCCTTCGTCGGCCCGTTCGTCAACACGCTCGGCGCGGGCGCCAAGTTCGTCCCGGCCTCCCCGGCCTGGGGCCAGATCGACGCCTCTCTGGTCCTGCCGACCATGTTCCAGGAGATCGTCAGCGGCCGTAAGGACGTGGCCGCCGCCTCGGACGACGCGGCGAAGAAGATGGACGCGGCGTTCGCCGAAGCGGGCTGACGATGACCGCGGACACCACACTGCGCAAGACCCCCGCACGGTCCGGGGCGGGCGGGACCACGGCCCGCGCGCCCCGGCGCCGCCCGGCATCGCCCGCGCGGCGCTCCGGCTGGACCCCCTGGCTCTATCTGCTGCCCGCGCTCGTCCTGCTCGGCGGACTGCTCGTCTACCCGATCTACCAGCTGGGTCTGATCTCCTTCCTGGAGTACACGCAGGCCCAGGTCAGCGGTGGCGAACCGACGACGTTCCAGGGATTCGGCAACTACGCCACGCTCTTCCGCGACAGCCAGTTCTGGCAGGTGCTCCTCGCGACCGTGGTCTTCGCCGCGGCCTGCGTGCTCGCCACCCTGTTCGTCGGCTGCGCCCTGGCCGTCCTGCTGACCCGGATCCGCGCCCTGCCCCGGCTCGCGCTCATGATGGCCGCGCTGGGGGCCTGGGCGACGCCCGCGATCACCGGGTCGACCGTCTGGGTCTTCCTCTTCGACCCGGACTTCGGCCCGGTCAACAAGGTGCTGGGGCTCGGCGACTTCTCGTGGACGTACGGGCGCTACAGCGCCTTCGCCCTGGTGCTCCTCGAAGTCCTCTGGTGCTCGTTCCCGTTCGTGATGGTGACCGTGTACGCCGGCATCCGCGCGATCCCCGCCGAGGTGCTGGAGGCGGCCTCGCTGGACGGCGCCTCGCAGTGGCGGATCTGGCGGTCGGTCATGGCACCGATGCTGCGGCCGATCCTGATCGTCGTCACCATCCAGTCGGTCATCTGGGACTTCAAGGTCTTCACCCAGATCTACGTCATGACGAACGGCGGAGGCATCGCCGGCCAGAACCTGGTGCTCAACGTGTACGCGTACCAGAAGGCGTTCGCGTCCTCGCAGTACAGCCTCGGATCGGCGATCGGCGTCGTGATGCTGGTGATCCTGCTGGCCGTGACGCTCGTCTATCTGCGCCTGGTGCGGCGCCAGGGGGAGGAACTGTGAGCGCACGCACGCTTCTGCGCGTCCGCCGGCCCGGGAGGCTGGCGGCCGAGGCGGCGGCCCTCGTCATCGCCGTCGCGGTCGCCTTCCCGCTCTACTGGATGGTTCTCTCCGCCTTCAAGCCGGCGGGTGAGATCCAGTCCACCGAGGCCCGCCCCTGGACCCTGGCCCCGTCCCTCGACTCGTTCCGCAGGGTTTTCGAACAGCAGGAATTCGGCCGCTACTTCCTCAACAGCCTGATCGTCGCCGGCACGGTCGTCATCGCCTCCGCGCTGATCGCCTTCCTCGCCGCGACGGCCGTGACCCGATTCCGCTTCAAGTTCCGCACGACCCTGCTGATCATGTTCCTCGTGGCGCAGATGGTGCCGGTCGAGGCGCTGACCATCCCGCTGTTCTTCCTGATGCGGGACTTCGGCCAGCTGAACACGCTGGGATCACTGATCCTGCCGCACCTCGCCTTCTCGCTGCCGTTCGCGATCTGGATGCTGCGCGGCTTCGTCAAGGCCGTCCCGGACGCTCTGGAGGAGGCCGCCTACATCGACGGGGCGAGCCGCACCCGCTTCCTGTGGCAGATCCTCTTCCCGCTGGTCTTCCCGGGCCTCGTGGCGACCAGCGTCTTCTCGTTCATCACGACCTGGAACGACTT
Organism: Streptomyces sp. NPDC060209; assembly: GCF_042728155.1. Classification (NCBI taxonomy): domain Bacteria; kingdom Bacillati; phylum Actinomycetota; class Actinomycetes; order Kitasatosporales; family Streptomycetaceae; genus Streptomyces; species Streptomyces sp. NPDC060209. Next base: position 11,061 of record NZ_JBHWZS010000224.1, on the reverse strand, counting down.
CCTGTTCGCGAAATCGTTCATCATCAGCGACACCTCCCAGTCGACGCTCCCCATGGCGTTGCTGGTCTTCTTCAAACCCGACGAGAACGACTGGGGAGGGATCATGGCGGCCTCGACGGTTATGACCATTCCCGTGCTGGTCTTCTTCGTCCTAGTACAGCGTCGTCTGGTCTCCGGACTCGGCGGAGCGGTGAAGGACTGACATGGACAACCTGATTCCCGCGCCGGTGCGCACCGGCGAAGGCGGCCGCGGCGGATTCGTTCTCGACGGGTCCACGACCCTCACGGCCGGCCCCGGCACCGAGAGCACCGAGCGCTGGCTGCGCACCACCCTCGGGGCAGCCTTCGGCCTGCCGCTCGCCCCCGGCGCCGTGTCGGGCGACGGGGCCGCGAACACCATTGAGCTGGGCGTCGATCCCTCGCTGGAGCCCGAGGGCTACCGGCTGGGTGTGGCGCCCGACCGGGGCGTGCGGATCACCGGGGGGAGCGCGGCCGGAGTCTTCTGGGGGGCTCAGACCCTCCGCCAGCTCCTCGGCCCCGAGGCCTTCCGCCGCGCGCCGGCCGGCCCTGGCGGGCAAAGGAGCATCCCCTTCACGGAGATCGAGGACGGCCCGCGTTTCGGCTGGCGCGGTCTGATGCTCGACGTGGCACGGCACTTCATGCCCAAGGACGGCGTGCTGCGCATGCTCGACCTGCTGGCAGCCCACAAACTGAACGTCTTCCACTTCCACCTCACAGACGACCAGGGCTGGCGCGTCGAGATCAAGCGCCACCCCCGGCTCACCGAGACCGGCGCCTGGCGCGCACGCACCAAATACGGCCACCGCGCCTCCGAACTGTGGGACGAGACTCCGCACGGCGGCTTCTACACGCAGGACGACATCCGCGAAATCGTGGCGTACGCCGCCGAGCGGCATATCCGGGTCGTCCCCGAGATCGACATCCCGGGCCACTCGCAGGCAGCGATCAGCGCGTATCCGGAACTGGGCAACACCGATGTCATCGACACCTCCGCCCTTTCCGTGTGGGACACCTGGGGCATCAATCCGAACGTACTCGCCCCCACCGACAACACCCTGCGCTTCTTCGAGGGCGTCTTCGAAGAGCTGCTCGACCTTTTCCCGGCCGACACCTCGCCGTTCATCCACATCGGCGGCGACGAATGCCTCAAGGACCAGTGGAAGCGGTCGCCGACGGCACAGGCCCGCATGGCCGAACTCGGCCTGACGGACGAGGACGAACTCCAGTCCTGGTTCATCCGCCACTTCGACCGGTGGTTCACCGACCGGGGCCGCCGCCTCATCGGCTGGGACGAGATCCTGGAGGGCGGCCTCGCCGAGGGCGCCGCGGTGTCGTCGTGGCGGGGCTACGCGGGCGGGATCGCCGCCGCCGAGGCCGGGCACGACGTGGTGATGTGCCCCGAGCAGCAGGTGTATCTGGACCACCGTCAGGACGGCGGCCCCGACGAGCCGATGCCCATCGGATTCGTCCGCACCCTGGAGGACGTCTACCGCTTCGAGCCCGTGCCCCCGGGCCTCTCCGAGGAGGCGGCCGGGCACATCATGGGCACCCAGGCCAACGTCTGGACCGAGGTCATGCAGAACCGGGACCGTGTCGACTACCAGGTCTTCCCCAGGCTCGCCGCCTTCGCGGAGGTCGCCTGGTCCCGGCTCCCGGCCTCCGGTGAGCGGGACTTCGCCGACTTCGAACGCAGGATGAACACCCACTACGCCCGGCTCGACGCCCTGGGCGTCGACTACCGGCCGCCCGCGGGTCCACGGCCGTGGCAACGCCGGCCCGGCGTCCTGGGTCGCCCGATCGAGGGACCGCCCCCGATCGTGTGACCATCGCCCCGCATCCCGGCCAGGGGAACCGAATAAGTCGTACGAACTCGCTGAAGAGGGGCAATTCGTGCGCCGGGCGGAAGGTCTGCCAAAAGTGACTTTTCCCCTGGTCGGGGACGGAAACACCCTTCGCGGACCCTCGCGTCGGACAGCCCGGAAGATGTGCCAGAGTTGCCACGTCCCGGCCGTGAGCACGTACCGTACGGCGGACAGGCGGGACTGCCGGGACACCGGGAAGGGGCAGCTGGGTTGACCACGCACGCACCGCAGGCGATGCAGTCGGTGACGCTGCCGGCCTCGCTCGACGAGGCCGTGGCGGCTCTCGGCGCCATGCCCGCCGCCGTTCCCGTGGCCGGCGGCACAGACCTCATGGCGGCCGTCAACAAGGGCCTGCTGCGGCCCTCGGGGCTGGTCGGCCTCGGCCGGATCAGCGAGCTGCGCGGCTGGCACTACCAGGACGGCCACGCCCTGCTCGGAGCCGGTCTCACCCACGCGCGCATGGGGCGGCCCGACTTCGCCGCGCTCATCCCCGCGCTGGCCGCCTCCGCGCGCGCCGCGGGCCCGCCCCAGATCCGTAACGCCGGGACGCTCGGGGGCAACATCGCCACCGCGGCGCCGACCGGCGACGCCCTGCCGGTGCTTGCCGCCCTGGAGGCCGAGCTGGTCATCGCGGGCGCCGGAGGCTCCCGCCGTGAGATTCCCGTCTCGCACCTGCTGGCGGGCCGCGAGATGCTCGAGCCCGCCGAGCTGATCGGCTTCGTCCGCGTACCGCTGCTGCACGCCCCCCAGGTCTTCCTCAAGGCGACCGGCCGCACCGGCCCCGGTCGCGCCACCGCCTCCGTCGCGATCGTCCTGGACCCGGCACGGCGCGGGGTGCGCTGCGCGGTCGGGGCGATCGCCCCGATGCCCCTGCGGCCGCTGGAGGCGGAACGCTGGATCGCCTCCCTGATCGACTGGGACGGCGAACGCGGCCTGGCCCCCGACGCGCTGGCCGCTTTCGGCGAGTACGTCGCGGCGGCCTGCATCCCGGACCAGGCTCCACCGGACGACGGGGGAGAGGCACCTCCGCTGTCACCCGCAGTCCTGCACCTGCGGCGCACGGTCGCCGCGCTCGCCCGACGCGCACTGGGGAGGGCACTGTCGTGAGCAATGAAGAGAACCCCGAGCAGCGGCACGGGCAGCCCGACCCGTACGCCGGCTGGCAGCCGACCCCGCAGGGCGGTGAGTACGACGCCGAGGCGACCGCCTTCGTCCACCTGCCCCCGGAGGACCTCGCCGCCCTGGGGAACGACCCGCTGGCCGCCCCCGGCCACAGCTACGTGCCGCCGATGATCCTGCCGCTGACCCCGGCCGCGGGCCTCGACCCCTCGGCGACGGGCAGCTGGGTCGTGCAGACGCAGGGTCAGCAGGAGCGGGCCGCCGGCCACTCCTCGGGCGCGGAGGCCGCGCCCGAGGCGGTGCACTGGCCCGACCCCAACCAGCAGCGGGATCCGTACCAGCAGCCGTACCCGGACACGTCGCAGTACGCGCAGACGTCGTCGACGACGGCCCAGTGGAACTTCACCGAGTCCCTCCCCGAACCCGAGCCGGCTCCTGAGCCCGCCGGTCACACCGGCGAGTGGACGATCCCGGTGGCGAACGGCGACCTCCCGGAGGAGTCCGGCGAGTTCGCGGCGTCGGCGATGGCCTCCCAGTGGTACGCGGAAGCGCCCCCGGCCACGCTGCCGGGCGGGGCGCCCGCGCCGTGGGCGACGCAGGAGCAGCAGGCCGAGCCCGGGACCGCCGAGGAGGCTCCCCCCGGGTCCTCGTCGCCCCTGGAGGTCCTGGAGGCCCTGGAGGCATCCGAGGCCCCGCACGAGGCGGAGGGAGCCCTCGAGGCCGCAGAGGTCGCTGTGGAGGCCGCCGGTGAGCCGGAGGAGCCCGCGGAGGCCCCGGCGGCGGACGTCCCGGCACCGGCCGACGCGTCCGGAGCCGAAGCCCCGGCAGCAGCGGCCGAGGCCGAACCGGCCCCCGGCCCCGAACCCGCCCCGGAACACGGGCTCGTGCCCACCGAGGAGCCCGCTGCCCCGGCCGCCCCCGGCGGCCCCAGCGAGCACCCGTCGGCGTCGTACGTCCTCCATGTGAACGGTGCCGACCGCCCCGTCAGCGACGCCTGGATCGGCGAGTCGCTCCTGTACGTGCTCCGGGAGCGCCTCGGCCTCGCCGGTGCCAAGGACGGCTGCTCGCAGGGCGAGTGCGGTGCCTGCAACGTCCAGGTCGACGGCCGCCTCGTGGCCTCCTGCCTGGTTCCCGCCGCCACGACGGCCGGCAGCGAGGTCCGTACCGTCGAGGGCCTCGCGGTGGACGGCGAACCGTCCGACGTCCAGCGGGCCCTGGCCGAGTGCGGGGCCGTCCAGTGCGGCTTCTGCATCCCCGGGATGGCCATGACGGTCCACGACCTCCTGGAGGGCAACCACGCCCCCAGCGAGCTGGAGACCCGCCAGGCACTGTGCGGCAACCTCTGCCGGTGTTCCGGCTACCGGGGTGTGCTCGACGCCGTACGCGACGTCGTCGCGGGCCGGGAGGCGACCGCCGAGGCGGCCGCCACCGCGCCGGACGACGCCGAACCGCGGATCCCGCACCAGGCCGCCCCCGGCGCGGGCAGCGTCCAGGCGCACGAGGGAGACGTCCGGTGAACACCGTGCCGTCTCCCGCACCACCGGTCATCCCCACCACCACCAGCCGCCGCAGCGGAGCGAACGACAAGGAGGCGGCGTGACCAGCGACGCAGCCACCGCGACCAGCACCACGCTCACGACACCGCCGTCCGAGGGTCCCGAACCGGACCAGGAGCAGCCCGGGCTCGGACTGGGCACCTCGCTGCCGCCCGCCGACGCCCGTGCCAAGACCGAGGGCACCTTCCCGTACGCGGCCGACCTGTGGGCCGAGGGACTGCTGTGGGCGGCGATGCTGCGCTCCCCGCACCCGCACGCGCGCATCCTGTCGATCGACACGACGGCCGCCGCCGACATGCCCGGTGTGCGCGCGGTCGTCACGCACGAGGACATCCCCGGGGACGGTTCGTACGGCCGCCGGGTCGTCGACCGTCCCGTGTTCGCCTCCGATCTCGTACGCCACCACGGCGAGGCGATCGCCGCCGTCGCCGCGGACCACCCCGACACCGCCCGGCTGGCCGCCGCGGCGATCGCCGTCGAGTACGAGGTCCTCGAACCGGTCACCGACCCCGAGAAGGCCTTCGCCGCCGAGCCCCTGCACCCCGACGGCAACCTCATCCGCCACATCCCGCTGCGCTACGGCGACCCGGACACCGTGGGCGAGGTCATCGTCGAGGGCCTCTACCGCATCGGCCGTCAGGACCCCGCCCCGATCGGCGCCGAGGCCGGCCTCGCCGTGCCCCGCCCCGACGGGGGGGTCGAGCTCTACACGGCGTCCACCGACCCGCACACCGACCGCGATCTGGCCGCCGCCTGCTTCGGCATGGACCCCGAGCGGGTCAAGGTCGTCGTGACCGGTGTCCCCGGAGCGACCGGCGACCGGGAGGACCCCGGCTTCCAGATCCCGCTCGGCCTGCTCGCCCTGCGCACCGGCTGCCCCGTCAAGCTGGCCGCCACCCGCGAGGAGTCCTTCCTCGGTCACGCCCACCGCCACCCGACCCTGCTGCGCTACCGCCACCACGCGGACGCCGAGGGCAGGCTGGTCAAGGTCGAGGCGCAGATCCTCCTCGACGCGGGCGCGTACGCCGACTCCTCGTCCGAGTCCCTGGCCGCCGCCGTGGCCTTCGCCTGCGGCCCGTACGTCGTCCCGCACGCCTTCATCGAGGGCTGGGCGGTCCGTACGAACAACCCGCCCTCAGGGCATGTGCGGGGCGAGGGCGCGATGCAGGTCTGCGCCGCTTACGAGGGCCAGATGGACAAGCTGGCGGCGAAGCTGGGCATCGACCCGGTCGAGCTCCGTCTGCGCAACGTCCTCTCCACGGGCGACATCCTCCCCACCAGCCAGACGGTGACCTGCCCCGCCCCCGTCGCGGAACTCCTTGGCGAGCTACGCGACTTCCCGCTGCCCGCCCTCCCCAAGGACGCACCGGAGGACGACTGGCTGCTCCCCGGGGGCCCGGAGGGCGCGGGTGAGCCCGGGGCCGTCCGCAGGGGTGTCGGCTACGCCGTCGGCATGGTTCACATGCTCGGCGCCGAGGGCGCCGACGAGGTCTCCACGGCCACGGTCCGGGTCCACGACGGTGTCGCCACCGTCATCTGCGCGGCCGTCGAGACCGGCCAGGGCTTCACCACGCTGGCCCGCCAGATCGTCCAGGAGACCCTGGGCGTCGAAGAGGTCCACGTGGCGGCGGTGGACACCGACCAGCCCCCCGCGGGCCCGGCGACGCACGGCCGCCACACCTGGGTCTCGGGCGGTGCGATCGAACGCGCGGCCAAGATGGTCCGCACCCAGCTCCTCCAGCCCCTGGCCCACAAGTTCGGCATGTCCACGGAGCTGCTCCAGATCGCCGACGGCAAGATCACCTCGTACGACGGTGTGCTGTCCACGACGGTCTCGGAGGCGATGGACGGCAAGGAACTCTGGGCCACCGCGCAGTGCCGCCCCCACCCCACCGAGCCCCTGGACGATTCCGGCCAGGGCGACGCGTTCGTGGGCCTGGCCTTCTGCGCGGTCCGCGCGGTGGTCGACGTGGACATCGAGCTGGGCTCGGTCCGGGTGGTCGAGATGGCCGTCGCCCAGGACGTCGGCCGGATCCTGAACCCGTCACAGCTGGCGACCCGCATCGAGGCGGGCGTCACCCAGGGCATCGGAGCAGCCCTCACGGAGAACCTCCGCACCGCCCGCGGACTGATCCGGCACCCGGACCTCACCGGGTATGCGCTTCCGACGTCCCTGGACGCGCCGGACATCCGCATCGTCAAACTGGTCGAGGAACGTGACGTGGTGGCCCCCTTCGGCGCCAAGCCGGCCTCGGCGGCCCCGGTGGTGACCTCCCCGGCAGCGGTCGCCTCAGCGGTCCGCGCCGCGACGGGCCGCCCGGTCAACCGCCTCCCGATCCGCCCCCAGGCGGCGGTGGCCTCACCCAAGTCCTGACCCCGGCGGCGCCTGCGGACTCAGCAGGCGCCGTCCCGGACGGTCGTGGTCAGGCCGTACGCGTCCCGGGAGTCGAGGCGGACGTCGTACGCGCGCCCCCGTGATGCGCTGAGTGCGCGCCCCGGCAAGGGACCGGATGCTGCTCGCCCGTCCTGCCGTGGCAACGGAGCGGCGCCGGGCGGATGTTCCGCGCCGGCGCCGTGGGTGGAGACCGTGACCGGATTCGAACCGGTGTAACTCGAGTTGCAGTCGAGCCCCTGAGCCTCTCGGGCACACGGTCGGGTGGTGTCGCTTCCCCGTGCTCACGACGGTACGTCTGAGGCGCGGGTGTCATCAAGGGGCGGGGGCCTGACGCAACGCGACTGCCATACGGCGTTCATGAACGGCGGCAGGACCCGAACCGCGCCTCTGCGACCGCCGGGCCCGTGACCCCCTGGGCCGCCTGCGCCCGGAATTCGGGGAAACCATTTTTGTCCGCCCGGCGTCGATAAGCATGGAACCGATACGGTGAGCGGGTCGATGGCGGGCGATGACGGTGAAGCGGCCTGCGCAATAGGGAGTAGGGGGAATTCGTGACGTTCGAGGAAGAATGGGCCGAACTGCGCACGGCGGCGGCCCAGCGGAGTGCCATGCAGCTCAACAGCATCCCCGCCGACGGCGGCGGTGGCGGTGGCGGCGGTGGCGGCGATCTGGTGGTCAACCGGGACGAGCTCGGAGCTATCGGGAATGACGCATACGGGCTGAGGGTGAGGCTGTCGAAGGAGGGTGACCTCGCTCGTCCGTCCACCTTCGCGGCGGCGATCGCGCTCACCAACGGCAACTTCGCGAGTGGTGCGGCGGTACTCAAGGTGCACGACTTCTGGCAGACGCACCTGAAGACGCTGCTGGATTCCTGCGCTCACATCTCGAATCACCTGGATTACACCAAGGCCCAGCACGCGAAGGACGAAGTGAAGATCGAGGGAGATATGGCACCTATCTCCAAGCTCACGGAATACATGAAGTAGGGCTCGGGGGAATAGGTACATGCTGAATTATGAGGACATAGTCGACGCCCCGGTGGGGAAGCTGAAGGCCGCGGCCGACGACTGGTCGGAAATGGCCGGCAAGCTGGACACGCTCGCCACCGACGCCGCCGACGGGATGAAGGTCAAGGCGGACAAGGCGAACTGGGAAGGCCTCAACGCGGGCGTCACCAAGGCGTTCGTCGGCAAGACGGCCAAGGAGTTCGCGGACGCCGCAGCCGAGGCCAAGGGTGTGAAGCAGATCCTCGAAGAGGGTCACGCGGCCATCAAGAAGGCCAAGGACGACCTGATCAACATCCGGGACCACGAAGGGCCTGCGGCCGGTATACGCGTGGACGGCAAGGGCAAGGTCTTCGCACGCCACCCGATCTCGGAATCCAACGCCGCCCGGCACGACCCCGACTATTCGACGTATCTCCAGGAGGAGAAGAAGAACATCGAGTCGTGGCAGAAGAAGATCGACCTCATCGTCGACAACTGCAACGACACCGATGTGTCCTTCAAGAATTCCCTTGAGGCCAACGTCACCGACCGCAAGGACTTCAACGCCCCCAAGTACACGAAGATGGACCAGGAGGAGGCCGACCGCGCCGCCGGTCTGGCCGCCAAGGGCCGCGACATCACGCACACCGAGCTCCAGCAGCTCAACGAGCTCCTGAAGGACAACAGCACGTCGCTGGAGTTCTCGAAGAACTTCTACGAGAAGCTCGGTCCGGAGAAGTCGCTGGCGTTCTTCGGGCAGCTCTCCACGGACACCTACGAGTACGGGAAGGTCGACAAGGAGCGGCTCAAGGACGTCCAGGAACTCCAGAAGAACCTGGGCCTCAACCTGGCCAACGCTTCCCACGACAAGGACTTCAGCGAGAAGTGGGGCCCCGAGCTCCGCAAGATGGGCACGGAGCGCATCCCGCTGGCCAAGTACGACAGCAACGGGCCGTACGGCTACCAGCTGCTCGGCGGGATCATGCGGTACGGGAACTACGACAAGTCGTTCCTCAACCCGATCGCCGAACACGTGGCGCAGCTGCACCAGAAGGACCCGTACATGTTCGCCGACAACAAGGTGGTGAACAGCCCGTTCAAGAACCCGTTCAACCCCTCGGGCGTCAACGGTGCGGGCTACGACCCGACGACCGCCATGCTGGAGGCGCTCGGCAACAGCCCGGACGCGGCCAAGCACTTCTTCAACGACCCGCCGACCGCGTACAACGAGGACGGCACGGTCAACAAGGGCGCCACCGCCGACCTCGGCAAGAACGGCGACACGCCGATCGAGAACTACCTCGACTTCTTCGGCAACGAGAAGTGGGAGTCCTTCCCGGACGTCAACTCGCTGGACGAGAACGAGCTGAAGAACTCCCTCAACCAGATGCCCGACGCCCTGGGCCACGCTTTGGAATCGGCCACCCTCGGCTACCCTGCCGGGCACCCGGACGCGAGCGTGGTGCGGGACGACGACAACGCGGCGGTCATGCAGCAGGTCATGGAGAAGTACGGGGCGGACGCGGGCCTGCTCAAAGAGCAGGAGGCGATGTCCGACAGCCTGGGCACCATGGGCGCCGGCTACATCGACGACATCAACTGGGCCCTGGACAAGGGCGACTCGGACAGTGTGTTCGCCCCGAAGGACTCGGAGGGTCACATCGACTTCGAGGATGACACGGAGGGCAGGAGCATCACTCGCGGCTTCCTCAGCGCCCTCGGTCAGCACCCGGACGCCTACGCGACGGTCTCGGCCGCGGAAGAGGTGTACACGCGGAGTGTGCTGGAGAACCAGGTCGACTCCAACGGGGTGATCGACAAGGGCAGCGCCCGGTCTGCCGTGCACGTCGGTGCGGAGGTCCAGGGCATGCTCGACCAGTCCCGGGCCGACCAGGTCCAGGCCGACAACATGAAGAGCCACGAGGACTACGAGAAGGCTGTCGCCAAGCGCTCCGGGTGGGTCGAGTTCGGCGCGGCGGCGGGCATCGCCGCGGGCGTCGCCTTCCTGCCGGCCACCGCGGCGGTCGGGACGGCGGCCGTGCTCATCCCCCTGGCCACCGACACGGCCAGCGGTGGGCTGGAGCAGCTCGCGGGGCAGTTCATCGGTGATATGTCGGACAACTCGGTCGACGCGAGCAAGGAGAAGGCCGAGGAGCTGACCAGGGAGGAATGGAACAAGATCTATCGGGCCGGCGAGTCCACGGCCGAAGCACCCATGGAGGACTTCCTCGACCGCAACACCGGGGACACGAAGGAGGACAGGGAATTCCGTCAGGACATGAAGGAGTCCATGAGGAACGGCTATTCGACCGGTAACGAGCGGGAGAACCAGCAGGGCCAGGATCCGGAAACGGGCTGACGAGAACATGGGTACCGGTGGAGGGATGAACATCGTGGGACTGGCACGGGCAGGGCGCCTGGCAGGCGTCGTCGGCCTGGTCGTGGCCGCGGGGGCGGGCCTGGCGGCCTGCGGCTCGGACGCGGAGGGCAAGAGCACCGAGGAGACCTTCGTGGGGGCCGACAAGGTCTGCGGCGGTCTGTTCGACGCGTCCTTGGCGAAGAAGGTCGAGACGGTCACGGCGGACTCGGAGTTCTTCTACCGGAGCGACGAGGGCCTGAAGGCCGTTGTGGAAGCGCTGACGCGCGGATACGAGTCGGGGCGCAGTTCGGCCACCGGGGCGGCCCTGTGCGAGCTCAGCCCCAAGGGGGGCGGAGCCGGGGACGGAGCAGCGGTCAAGTTCTCCATGTACGCCCCGCAGGACGTGAAGGACCCCAGGGCCGACTCCGGCACGGTGTTCTACACGATGGGCAAGAGGTCCGAGGCGAGGGCCACCGGAGCCTCGCTCTACCTCGATTGCGTGAGTCCGCGGCTCAAGGGCTCGGAGACGCAGCCCCTGCGCATCTACGGGAGCTTCACGATCGGGGAGAGCGATGCCCCGGACACACCCGAGACCCGTGACGCCAATCTGGAGATCCTTCACACCGGGGCTCTCTCAGTGGTGAAGGAGCTGGGCTGTGAGAACAACGCGGGACTGCCCGCGACCCCCGATCTCACGCCGAAGTAGATGTTGCCTCGCGAGGGCGGATAGTGACCCCGGCGCTCGGGTCCCGAGGATCGGGGC
>NZ_JBHWZS010000223.1:0-14209 GCF_042728155.1 Streptomyces sp. NPDC060209 | reverse complement strand
GCGTACGGGGTTCGTACGCCGCACCCCGACGATGGCGCGGTGTGTTCGGACGGAGCAAGGAATCCCGGGCAGGTGTCATGGCCGCGCCACACTGTTGACCGCGCGTCAATCCGGCGTCACACACGGCAATGCGCGCTTCGCATGAGGTGCACGATTCCCGTGGGGCCTCGCCACACCCTCGCGGAGACACGCAGAGGACGTGAACTCCGCCTGCGTCAGGCCTGATTCACCGTGTCGTGTCCAGCCAGGGCCTGCGGCCCGGACCCGTCGGGTGGGTTCCTGTGACGCCCATGACGACCGAGTAGAGGCTGGTCTCCGCGGTGATGAAGAGGCGGTTGCGCTTCGCACCACCCCAGGAGATGTTGGCCACCGCCTCCGGGACCGCGAGCCGTCCGATCAGCGTGCCGTCCGGGTCGTAGCAGTGCACTCCGTCGTCCATGGCCGCGACCCAGAGCCGGCCGCCGTCGTCGAAGCGGAGGTTGTCGAAGCGGGCCGCCCCGCGGGCCCCGGCCTCCGCGAAGATCTCGCCGTCCGACAGTGTGCCGTCATCCCGTACGTCGAAGACCCGGACGAAGCCCGCCCGGGTGTCGGAGACGAACAGCCGCCGCTCGTCCGCCGAGAAGACCAGTCCGTTCGGCGCGCCGAAACAGTCGGCGACCAGGCGCACTTCGCCGGTGGACGGATCGACGCGGTAGACGTTGTTGGAGCCGATCTCGCTCTCCGCGCGGTAGCCCTCGTAGTCGCTGGTGATGCCGAAGTCCGGGTCGGAGAACCAGATCGAGCCGTCGGACTTCACCGTCGCGTCGTTCGGACTGTTCAGACGCCTGCCCTGCCAGCGGTCGGCCAGCACCGTCACCGTGCCGTCGTGTTCGGTCCGCGTCACCCGCCGGTTGCCCTGCTCGCAGGTGATGAGGCGGCCCTCGCGGTCCAGGGTGTTGCCGTTCGTGTGGCCCGCCGTGCGGCGGAAGACGCTCACCGCACCGGTCTCCTCGTCCCAGCGCATCAGCCGGTCGTTCGGGATGTCGCTCCAGATCAGCTGTCGCCAGGCGGGCACGTACACGGGGCCCTCCGCCCAGCGGCAGCCGGTGTACAGGACCTCCAGAGCGTCGTCGCCGTTCATGCACCGCCCCGCGCGGAACCGGTCGTCGAAGCTCTCGTACAGCCCGGGGTGCTCGCTGGTCATGGACATCCATCCCTTCGCCGGACACCGAACGCTTTCGGCGTCAGCCGAAGATTGCTGGACGGCGCAAGGCGAGATCAAGGGGATACCGCGTGGGCCGGAGGCGCTCTTCGAGCGGTCTGCCTCGTCCCTGTGCCGCCCGGCCCGACCTGTGCCGCCCGGCCCGACGATGTCGCGGAGACCTTGACCACATCGGACCGGCGCCGGGATGCCCGGGCGGCATCCGGATGTTGTCGACGGATGGCCCTGCCCCCACCCGATGAACAGGACTCGCAGTGACAGACGAGAATGCCCGCCGTGCAGCAGACGCCCTCTCGCGCCCGTTCGCGGTCCGCGGACTGACCTCCCGCAACCGGATCGCCATGGCGCCCATGACCCGGCAGTTCTCTCCGGACGGCGTTCCGGGCCAGGACGTGGCGGACTACTACGCCCGCCGGGCCGCGGGAGGCGTGGGCCTGATCATCACCGAGGGCACCTACGTCGACCACGCCTCCGCGGGCACCAGCGGCCGGATCCCGCTGTTCCACGGCGAGGACGCGTTCGCGGGCTGGTCGGGGGTCGTGGATTCCGTGCACCGGGAGGGCGGAGCGATCATTCCGCAGCTGTGGCACGTGGGTGTCACGCGCGCCGAGGGCGCCCCGCCCGTGGCGGAGGCGGAGCCGGTCGGCCCCTCGGGTGTGTCCCTGTCCGGCGAGCCCAAGGGCCGCGCGATGACGCAGAAGGACCTCGACGACGTCATCGCCGCGTTCGCGGACGCGGCCGCCGCCGCGGAGCGCCTCGGCTTCGACGGGGTGGAACTGCACGGGGCACACGGCTACCTGATCGACCAGTTCCTCTGGGAGGGCAGCAACCGCCGCACCGACGCCTACGGCGGCGGCATCGTCGCGCGCACCCGTTTCGCGGCGGAGATCGTGGCGGCCTGCCGCGCGGCCGTGTCCGACTCCTTCCCCCTCTTCTTCCGCATGTCCCAGTGGAAGATGGACGCCTACGAGGCGAAGCTCGCCCGGACGCCCGAGGAGCTGGACGCCCTCCTCACACCGCTGGCCGAGGCCGGCGTCGATGTCTTCCACGCGTCCACCCGCCGCTACTGGCTGCCGGAGTTCGACGACTCCGACCTGAACCTCGCCGGGTGGGTGAAGAAGATCAGCGGCAGGCCGACAATCACCGTCGGGTCGGTCGGCCTGGACGGTGACTTCTTCGGCGCCTTCCAGGGCAACAGCTCCTCGGTCACCGGCATCGGCCAACTGCTGGACCGGATGGAGCGCGACGAGTTCGACATGGTCGCCGTCGGCCGTGCGCTGATCGCCGACCCCGAGTGGGCCGCGAAGACCCTGCGCGGGCGTACGGAGGACATCACGCCGTTCGGTGCGGAGATGCTCAAGTCCCTGCGCTGACCGGGCTCCTGCCCGTGGAAGCGGAGACCCGGCCGCGGATGTTCACGTCACCCGCCGTCGGCTCCCCTCACGTCACCCGCCGTCGGTCTCCACGGAGCCGGTGAGGCGGAAGGCGCCCCCGGTGTCGAGGCCGAGGCGGGCTGACCAGGCCAGGGCCTCGTCGAGGGTGGAGTCGGTGTCGGTCATGCAGGCAGCGGCCAGGGCCGGCGGCGCGCCGCCCTCGTTCAGCAGCGTGTCCCACTGGCGTCGGGTGAGCGAGAGATAGCGGAGCCCGTCGAGCTCGGACAGGACGGCCAGGTCGGCGGCTTCGGCCTCCGAGAGGTCGAGACCGTGCAGACGGGGGACGGTGCGCAGCGGGGTGAGATCGGCCGGGGCGGTCGTGGCGAGGTCGAGGGACGCGAGGTGGGGGTGGCCTGCGAGGGGGGACAGACCACCGCCGTCGAGGGTGACGCGCAGTGATTCGACCGGCAGTTCGCCTGCCGGCGTCAGGTCCGCCGTGGTGGAGCGGTTGAGGTGGATGCGGCGCAGGCTGTGGGCCGCGGTGAGCGGGGTGAGGTCGACGGGGCCGGTGGCGTCGTTGATGTGGATGGCCTGGAGGGCGTCCGGGACCTCGTCGGGAATGCCGCCGATGATCTCCCGGCGCGCCCGGGCGCGGCCGGGTCCGCGCAGCCAGACGTAGTCGTCCTCCTTCTCGTACGCGCCCTGGTCGAGGAGCTCCAGGTGGTGGCCCAGGAGCGAGGTGACCGAGTCGGCGACGTAGGCGGGCCCCCTGGCGTAGTCACGGCCGGTGCGGATGATCTGGCCCGGCCGGCCGTCGCGGGCGGGGGCCGTGTCGACGGCCAGGTAGTTGCCGTCCTCACCGGAGGCGAAGCGCAGCCAGCCGGGGTGCCCTCCGCAGCGGCGTACCGTCTCGGCGGGGTCGGCGTCGAAGATCACGGCGTCCCACTCCAGACCCCAGCCGGACCAGGGCTGCTCGGCGGCTCCGTAGCCGGTGCTCGCCGTGACGAGGTGTTCCAGCGAGAGCCATGTGTTGCCCTGGAACAGGTAGCGGGGTTCGAGGTCGGCGCAGTCGCCGTCGGCGAGCATGTACAGCGCCCGCAGGTCGGCGGGCAGGCGGTGGCCGAGACGGCGTTCGGCCTCGTCGACCGCGGCCGGGGTGGCGGGCGGGGGCAGCTTCTCGGGGCGTCCCAGGATGGCGGCGCGCCGCTCCATGTAGGTGCGGAACCGGGCCACGGCCAGCTCCGGGTCGCCCGCCGGTCCGGCGGTGCCGGGCTCCTGCCGCATCCCGGGCCGGGAGATGCGGTGGGCGGGGTCCAGAACCACGCGGAAACCCTTGCCCGTCCCGCTCACCCGGTGGACGGCGTCCTCGAACACGACGAGCCGGTACTCCCCCGACGGCTGGGTCCGGATCTCGATGCTGAGGGCCTCCCAGCCGCGGTCCTGGCGCAACGCCCCTGTCAGAGCTTCGAGTTCGGTCCAGAGCCGTGGGAGCCCGTTGCTCCAGGGGCCGTCCCCGCAGAGGTAGCCGCCGCTCAGCGAGGTGCTGCCCCGGTCGCTCCGGCAGTGCAGCACCGCCTGGGTCCAGCCGCCGGGCGCCTTCGCCGCGATCGCCTCGACGACCGGTCGTACCGCCTGCTCCACCATGCTCCGCTCCCCTGTCGTCCACCGACTGCCCTCGCCGGTTCCGGCGATCATGCCAGCCCTCACCGACAGGGCGTCCTGGTGGACCCGCTGCCCCGATCCGACCGGGATCTCGCGCCGACTCAGCCGCACCGCTGTGGTGTTGGGCCCGGAGGCCGCTTCGGCGGGGGCGGGCCCGGGCGGCCACGACGTCAGCGGCTGAGCGCCTCGGCCCGGCGTGCCAGGGCTTCGCTCGTCGGGCCGAGGTCGAGTGAAGCCTCAGCGCAGGAGGCGCAGAGGGACGGCCCGGGCCATCGCCTCGGCCCCGGTGTCGTTGGGGTGGAGGTGGTCGCCGCTGTCGTAGCGGGCGAGCAGGCGCTGCGGATCGGACGGGTCGCGCAGTGCCTTGTCGAAGTCGATCACCGCGTCGTACTCCCCTCCGGTGCGGATCCAGTGGTTGAGGGCCTGGCGGGCCGCCTCGTTCTCCGGGGTGTAGAAGCCCAGGGTGTCGTCCTTGAACGGCAGGATCGTCCCGCCGTACGCCTTGAGACCCCGGTCGTGGGCGCGGGCGATGATCTGGCGGTGTGCCTCGACGAGGTCGGCAGCCGTGACCCGTTCCGACTCCGGGGCGACGGTGCCGGGGTGGCCGAGGTCGTTCACACCGAGGAGCACGATGAGGTGTTCCGCCCCGGGCTGGGAGGCGACGTCGCGGTCGAAGCGGCGCAGGGCGCTCTGGCCGAAGTACGCCGCGAAGTTCTCCGCGTCCGATCCGGCGGGCGGGTTGGGGTCGTGCAGGAGGCGGTTCCCGCTGATGCCCTCGTTGAGCACGCCCACGGCGTTCGGCCCGGCGGAGGCGCGCAGCCGCCCGGCGAGGAGGTCCGGCCAGCGGTGGTTGGCGCCGACGTCCGTGTCGGAGCCGTCGGTGATGGAGTCGCCGAACGTGACGACGGCCGAGGAGGACCGGTCGGTGCTCACGCTCACGCCGGTCAGGAAGTACCAGCGGTCGATCGTCGCGGTCGGCTCGATGTCGGGACGGCCGGTGACGTTCCCCGCGGCCACGTAGTTGTGCTGCAGGGCGAACGCGTGGAGCGTCGAGCCCGGGGTGGGCTCCGGCAGGTGGATGCTCACCACGAGATCCGCCCCGGCGGGCACCTTCAGGGAGACAGGGTCGCTGAGGAGCGGGGCGCCCGCGGGGACGGTCACGGAGGTGCGGCCGCCGAAGGTGAGCGGCCGGTCGGTACGCGGGTCGATCCGGGAGGAGGGCCCCCCGGCGGCCGGACGGGCGACCCGGGCCTCGCCGATGACCAGGGGCACGCTGCCGAATTCGTTCGACAGCCGGATGCGGATCCGGTCGCCGCCGATGCTGGTGTGGACGGTCTGGCGGATCGTCTCGTTCCGGAACGCCGTGGTGTCCGAGGCAGGGGTCGCCGTGGGTGTGGTGGCCCATGTCCCGGTCCAGGCAAGAGGGTCGGCGCCATGGTCGGGCGCGGGCCCGGCGGAGGCGGCCGGAGCCGCCGCGGCCGCCAGGAGCAGGGCCCCGGCCAGCGCGGACGCCCAATGGCGGGCGGCCCGTCGTACCCGTAAGCCGACGGGGCGGGCGGGCCCTGAGGTCGCCGGGAGTTTCGCGGAATGCGGTCTCATAGGGGTGTGGCTCCTGGGCCGGAGGGACGGTTTGTCACGCATCGCGGGTCCGAAAGTTTCGCCCCGTCTTGCGATCGGGCGAGCAGACGGTATGGACGCCGGCAGCCCCGCGTCAAGACGGCCTCCCGTCCCGGCACAAGTCACCCCCGCCAAAACTCATGGCCGCCCGGACCGGTCCCGGTGTACAGTTTTTGAGTCCTGTTGTCTCCGATAGAGGTGGACGTTGCGCATCTGAGGTCCGCGATCATCGCGCGGTACGGCCCCTGCCGTAGCCCGTCACGCCCTGTCGGCTTTCCTGCCGCCCCGTGACCCACCGCGTGGATGCGACCTCGGTGCATGAGCCGTCCCCCGTATGTCCGGAGGACCGCACCTCTCCCTCTCCCGGCCGGTCGCCGCGTGGTGCTCGCACACGAAGCCCCTGTTCACAAGCTTGCGACTGCGAGGACCACATGTCCCACCCCATCACGCCCGCCGCCTCCCTCAGCTGCTCCGCCCTGTCCTTCCGGTGGCCGGACGGCACGGAGGTCTTCGACGGGCTGTCCCTCAGCATCGGCCGGGGCCGCACCGGGCTCGTCGGGACCAACGGATCGGGCAAGTCCACCCTGCTGCGGCTGCTGGCCGGTCGGCTGAAGCCCTCCGCGGGCTCGGTGACCGTCGGCGGGCACCTCGCCCACCTCCCGCAGAACCTCACCCTCGACACGGACCTCCGCGTCGAGGACGCCCTCGGCATCACCGAGCGGCGTACGGCGCTGCGCGCCATCGAGGCCGGCGACGTCGCCGAGGAGCACTTCGAGACGGTCGGCGACGACTGGGACGTCGAGGAGCGGGCCCTGGCGACCCTGGGATCGCTCGGCCTCGGCGACATCGGTCTCGACCGCACCGTGGGACAGCTGTCCGGCGGTGAGACCGTGCTGCTGCGGCTCGCGGCGCTGCTGCTGGAGCGCCCCGACGTCCTGCTGCTCGACGAGCCGACGAACAACCTCGACGTTTTCGCGCGCCGCCGGCTTTACGAAGCCGTCGAGTCCTGGCGCTCCGGCGTGCTCGTCGTGGTCAGCCACGACCTCGACCTGCTGGAACGGGTGGACCGCATCGCCGACCTGCGCGCCGGTTCGGTGAGTTGGTACGGCGGCGGCTGGTCGGCCTACGAGGAGGCGCTGGCCACCCAGCAGGAAGCGGCCGGACGCATGGTGCGGGCCGCCGAGTCCGACGTACGCCGTCAGAAGCGCGAGCTGGAGGAGGCCCAGATCAAGGTGGCCCGCCGCCAGCGGCACAACAAGAAGATGGATGCCCAGCGGCGTGCGCCGAGGATCGTCGCGGGCGCGCACAAGAGGTCCTCCCAGGAGGCGGCCGGCAAGCTCCGCGGCCTGCACGAGGACCGGCTCCAGGAGGCGAGGGAGCGGCTCGACACGGCTTCGGAGGCGATCCGTGACGACGCCGAGATCCGGGTGCGGCTCCCTCACACCGCCGTCCCGGCGGGCCGTACGGTCCTGAGCGTGCAAGGGCTCCACCCTCGCTTCGGCACCCTGCGCGACGGCGCACTGCATGTCCAGGGCCCCGAACGCATCGCGCTCATCGGCCGTAACGGAGCGGGCAAGACCACGTTGCTTCGCACCCTCACCGGAGAGCTCGCGCCTGCGTGCGGCGAGGCCAGGACCCACGTGCCGCTGCGTTTCCTGCCACAGCGGCTCGACGTGCTCGACGACGAGCTGAGCGTCGCCGCGAACGTGGCCCGCATGGCGCCCGGGACCACCGACAACGAGATCCGCTCCCAGCTCGCCCGCTTCCTGTTCAAGGGAGCACGCGCCGAGCAGCCGGCGGGCACACTCTCCGGCGGCGAACGCTTCCGCGCCGCCCTCGCCGCGACGATGCTCGCCACACCGGCCCCGCAGCTGCTGATGCTGGACGAGCCGACCAACAATCTGGACCTGGCCAGCGTGCGGCAGCTGACGAGCGCGCTCGAGTCCTACGAGGGCGCGCTGATGATCGCCGGCCACGACCTGGCGTTCCTCGAGTCGGTCGGGATCACCCGCTGGCTGCTCGTGGGGGAGGAGCTCACGGAGCTGAGTGCCGAGGAGGTCCGCGAGCTGCTCGGCGCACCCGACGCGATCGGGTGACCGGTGGTGTACTGGAAGGGTGCGGGCCGCGCTCCAGGGCCCGCCCCCGGTACCACCGGCTAGTGATCCGGATCCCCGCCATGCGCCGTCCCCATGGACTCCGAGTCGTTCCCCGGGCCCTCGCGGGCGCGGGGGTCGTCCTGCTGGCGGCCGGCGGTACGGCCGCGGTGGCCGCCACCACCGGGCCTCCCCCGGTCGCCCCGGCAGCCGCATCGGCCTACGCGGGCCCCTCCGCCGGGCCTCCGTCCGACCGGACCGACCCGCGTACGGAGACCGCCGAGCTCACCATTCCGTCGATCGGCCTGACGGACCTGCGCGTGGTCCCGTACGAGGGGACGACGGACGACGGGCCGGGGACCCGGGTCCAGGACCGCGGTGTGGCCGCCAGCCCGTACGGCGAGAACGGCGGCGTGGGGCCGGGCGAGATCGGGAACTACCTCGTTACGGCCCACCGGCTCTCCGCCGGAGGCCCGCTCCGCGACCTGCCGTCACTGGACAAGGGCGACAAGGTCTTCGTGACGGAGGGCGGCACGGTGTACGAGTACCGGATCACCGAGACCCGGCAGACGTCCTTCCGGTCCGAGCGCTCGCTCGCCGAACAGCGGGCCGAGGTGCCGGGGGAGCCGGGTGAGAGGCCGACCCGGGCGATGATCACTCTCTCCACCTGCGCCACTCCGGAGGACGACGCGGCCGGGAACTTCTGGCGCGACGCCCACCACAATCCGGAGCACCGCATCGACAAGATCGGCGTGCTGGTGTCCTCCCGGCCCACATGAACCGGCTGTCCGGGAAGGGACGTTCACGAACCTCCGGGCATGTCGGTCGGCAGCTCCAGCCACCGTGCCGTACCCGGATCGACGACGTAGGCGCTGCCGTCCAGCCTGACCCGTACGCCCGGCCGTTCCGAGTCCGGCACGGCGATCCGCAGTCGCTCGGCGCGGAGGCGGAGGTCCACGTCCCAGTGCCGTCGGAAGCGCAGACGCATCCGGAACTTGGAGAGCTGCGGCAGCGTGGCCGGAGCGAGCCACAGGGCGTCGTCGCGCGTCTCCAGTCCCGTCATCCCACGCTGCACGAAGTCGAGGGTGCCCGCCATCGCCCCCAGGTGGATGCCCTCCTCCGTCGTACCGCCCTGGATGTCGGCCACGTCGCCGATCAGCGCCTCCTCGCAGTACGCCCAGGCGTCGTCGCGGTGGACCCTCGCCAGCACCCAGGCGTGGACGAGGGAACTGAGGGTGGAGCCGTGGCTCGTCCGCCTCACGTAGTAGTCGACGGTGGCCCTCCAGACCTCGTCGTCGAGCCCGTGGCCGAGCCGCCGGAACAGCGCGGCGAGTTCCTTGGGTGAGAAGAGGTAGCCGAGCATCAGCACATCGGCCTGCTTGGACGCCTGGTAGCGGTTGACCGTGTCGCCCTCCGCCTCAAGGATCCGGTCGAGGCGCCGGATGTCCCCGTACCGCTCCCGGTACCCCTCCCAGTCCAGCTCCTCCAGGTCTCCGTAGCCGGCGAACTGGCTGATGACGCCCTGGTGGTGGGGCACGTACAGCCGGCGGGAGATGTCGTCCCAGCGGTCCATCTCCGCCGGGTCCATCCGGATCAGGTCGAGGAGCTGCCGGCACCGGCTCGCGGGCAGATCACGGCAGAGCTCGCCGGCCCGTGCCAGCACCCAGGCCGCCGTCACGTTCGTGTACGTGTTGTCGTCGAGCCCCGCGGCATCGGAATCCGGGTAGGCGTCGTGGTACTCGTCGGGCCCGACGACTCCTCGGATGCGGTAACGCCCGAGGGCGTCGTCCCACTCGGCACTGTCCGCCCAGAAGCGGGCGATCTGCATCAGCATCTCGGCACCCTTGGAGTAGAGGTACTCCGTGTCGCCGGTGGCCTGGCAGTACTGCCACACGTTGTACGCCACCGCCGAGCCGACATGGTGCTGCAACCGTGAACGGTCGGGCAGCCAGCGACCCGACCGTGGATTGAGATGGACCTCCTGCGTCTCCTCGCGCCCCTCGTCGGCGCTCTGCCACGGGTACATCGCCCCCGCCCTGCCCGCCGCACGCGCCGCGGCGCAGGCCGCGGGGAGCCGCCGGTGGCGGTAGTCGAGCAACCCCCTGGAGATCTCGGGGAGATGCATGTTCAGAAAGGGCAGGACGAAGAGCTCGTCCCAGAAGACATGCCCGCGATAGGCCTCGCCGTGCAGCCCTCTGGCCGGAACCCCGACATCGAGTTCCGCGGTGTGCGGGGAGAGGGTCTGGAGCACGTGGAAGAGGTGCAGCCGCAGGATGCGTCCGGGCTCGCCCGGCACCTCCAGCTTCACCTGCTGCCACAGATCCGCCCAGGCCCGGCGGTGCGAGGTCCGCAGCCGGGCGTATACCGGAGCCGCACCCACCGCGGACACCGCGGCCCGCAGCGGACTGCCGATCGCGGGGTCCCGGGAGGTGTAGAGGCCGACCGTCTTCTCGACGACGGCATCGGAGTCCGGGGCCAGCGGGAGCAGCAGCGTCTGGTGGACCGCGCGTGGCTCCTGCCGGGGTTCGGCCCGGTGGTCGCCGTTCCGTTCCGGGCCGCAGGAGGCCACGGTGCGGGCGGCCAGGGCGATGCCGATGTCCGATTCCACCGTGCGGCAGCGCAGCCACACCATGGAGCCCGGCTCCGTGCCGGTCTCCCAGCCGGTGAGATGGCGGTCGGCCAGTTCCCGGTAGCGCGCGACACCGCTGTTGCGGACGTCACCGTCGATCCCGGCCTCCACCTCCAGGTCGCCCGACCATCCCTCGGCGGTGAACACCGTGTGCAGCGCCGCGAGATGGGGGTCACCCATGTGCACGAGACGCTCCTGTTCCACCGTCAGCCTGCGGCCCGCCTCGTCCTCGTACACCGAGCGGCGGGTCAGTGTCCCGCCGCGCAGGTCGAGCGACTGCCGGTGGTCCACGAGGTAGGCGTGGTCGGGGGTCAGCCACGGACCGGGGCCGGCGCCGGCCCCGGCGGGATGGATGCGGTAGCGCAGCGGCAGCCAGTCCGGAAGGTTGACCATGTCCTCGTTCTCGACCTGGCGTCCCTGCACGGAAGAGGTCAGCCGGTTGTAGCAGCCGGCCACATACGTACCCGGGTAGTGCGTCCCGCCCGCGGGTGTCTCAGGCGCGGCTCCCCGGGTGGCGAAGTAGCCGTTGCCGAGGGTGCACAGCGCCTCGCGCAGGCGCTCCTTCTCCGGCTCGTACCCCTCGTACGCCCAGGTCCAGCCGCGCGCCATCAGTCCTCCCCGGTGATCAGCAGGTCCCCCGGATCGGCCACCACGAGGTCCGCGCCGTGACGGCGAAGGTCGCCGGCTCCCTCGGGGCTGTCCGACCGGTCCACCCCGACGACCAGCCCGAAGCCGCCCCGCCGGCCCGCTTCCACTCCGGCCAGCGCGTCCTCCACGACGGCGGTCTCCCCGACCGGGACCCCCAGGCGCCGCGCCGCCTCGGTGAACAGGGCAGGGTCCGGCTTTCCGGGCAGCTCCAGGCGCCGCGCCTCGTTGCCGTCGACCACCGCCGTGAACAGGTCCAGGAGACCGGCACCGGCCAGCAGCTCGGTCGCGTGCCGGGACGCGGACGCGGCCGCGAGCGGTACGCGCGCGTCGTGCAGCACGTGCAGGAGACGGACCGTTCCCGGCCAGACCGCGATGGGGTGGGTACGCAGGTTCCGGGTGAACGCCTCGTCCTTGCGGGCGGCGACGGCCCACACCGTCCCGGTGCCCGGGGGGTCGTCGGGGCTTCCCTCGGGGATGCCGAGGCCCCTGGACGCGAGGAAGGCGGCGGCACCGTCCCTGCGCGACTTGCCGTCGACGTGGCGCCGGTAGTCCTCCGCCTCGTCGAAGGGCGGCTGGTCCTCGTAGGAGGCCAGGCAGGCGTCGAACGCATGTTTCCAGGCCGCGGCGTGCGCCGGAGCGGAGTCGGTGATCACACCGTCCGTGTCGAAGACGACGGCGTGCACGGAGAGCAGGACTGCGGCCGGTGACGGTGCGCGTGCCATGACCGGGTGGTCCCTTCGTCGACGCGTTCCCCTGTTCCATGGCACCAGGTTCCGGCCCGGGCCGCCCCTCGTGGCTTCCGGAGCGGGGTCCGGCGCTCGGGACAGGATCCGGAACAAGCCCTGGCAAAAAGTCGGAAAAGTTTCTTGATGTCCCCTTCGGTACTACCGTAAAAGCATGGCCAGAACCGAGCGTCAGACCGACAGGCAGGCGGAGCGCGTGTGTCCGGCCTGCAAGCAACCCGTCGCGATCGTGCTGGCGCGGCACAAGACCCTCGGCATCTTCGTCCCCCACTGGGGCCCCGGGCCGTGCCACAACCCCGAGTGCCGCAGCTACGAGGCCGAGTCCGGGGAGGTGTCCGACGCCGCCCGTGGCGTGGGCTCCGTCAGCCGGTGAGGAGCGTCCGGGCTCGACACCATGGCCGGTCCGGCCGCGGTCGAACGCGGGGTCGACGACCGGGTGTCCTTCCTGGACTCCTCCCGCCGCCGGGAGGCCACCGTTCCGCCGGCACCGAATAGCCTTCACGTCCGGCTCCTGCACTCTGTGGTCGGGGTGTTGTTCGTCGAGGCCCGCACCCTCATTCCCGAGGGGGGCCTCCGGATTCGCCAGGGAAGCCGCGGGGGCATTGCGCGAGCTCATGAAGGACCGCCGTGACTACGTCGTCGTTTTCGCGGCCGGTCACCCGGGAGATGCCGCACTCCTGGACTACGGCGCTGAGGACGATCCCGCACTGCCGGGTCGCTCGATCACCGTGGTCGTCACGGTTCAGGCGTTCAGGCTGAGGCGCTGACCGGGGAAGATGAGGTGCGGCCCCTGGTCCAGGACTTCACGGTTCACCTCGTACAGCGCCTGCCAGCCGCCTGACACGTCCGCGCGCTCGGCGATCGACGAAAGGCAGTCGCCCGACTCGACGACGTACGTCTCCTCGTCGACGAGGTCCTCGGAGTGGTGCGCCACGCCGCTGTCGTTGCCTGCGGAGCTGTCGTCCCCGGCGTCGTTCGTGCTGCCCGCCGAGTTGCCGGACGAGGAACTGCCGGACGACGAGCTGTGGGACGACGAGTTGCCGGATGCCGAGCTGCCGGACGAGCCACTGTTCGAACTGCCGGTCGACTGCCGCTCAGGAGCCGTCTGCGCCGTGTCACTCCGGTCCGCTCCGTCGGACGAGGAGGACGAGGAGGACGAGCCGGACGAGGAGCTCGACGTACCGTTCGCGCCGAGGCGTCCACACGTCGGCCAGGCACCCATTCCCTGCGAGCGGGCGACGCGTTCACCGACGGCGATCTGCTCGGACCGGGTGGCGAGGTCGGCACGGGGTGCGTACTTCCCGCCGCCGTAGGCCCGCCAGGTGGAGGGGGCGAACTGCAGTCCGCCGTGGTAGCCGTTACCGGTGTTGATGTTCCAGCGGCCGTTGCTCTCGCACTCGGCGACGCGGTCCCAGTCCGTGCCCGTCCTTCCCGCCGTGACGGTCGGCGCGATGACGGCCCGGGCGGGGGCTGCCTGGGCCGGTACCGCCTGGGCGGGGGCCTTGGCGGATGCCTGGGCCGGGGCGTCCGCGGCACTGCGGCCGGCGAGGCCGAGCACGCTCAGGAGGACGAGCAGAAGGGCGAGCACCGATTCGACGGGCCGCTTGGCGAGGGGTGATGCCGGCATGACGGTATTTCCTCCGCTGTGCTCCGGATGGTGTGCAAGGGCACGAACAGATAAGCCGCCGATATTCTTTTATCTGGACTTTGACGCGTTCAACGTCCGCACATTCACTCGGGTGGAGGGCCTCCCATGGCACTGTTCGGTAACGCGCACACCGTCGATCCGGCTGCCGCGCAGCGTGACTACGCACGGCTTCTCGGGCAGGGCGAGCAGGTGCACGCCGCGTATCTGCTGATCCGCGACACGATCCTCTTCACCGACCGCAGGCTCGTCCTCATCGACAAACAGGGGATCACTGGCAAGAAGGTGGAGTACCACTCCGTTCCGTACCGGAGCATCACGCACTTCGCGGTGGAGACGGCGGGGACCTTCGATCTGGACGCCGAGCTAAAGATCTGGGTCTCCGGCTCCGCCACCCCGATCCAGAAGACGTTCACCAAGGGCGTCGACATCTACGAGGTGCAGGCCGTCCTCACGCAGTACGTCGCGCGGTAGGCGCCGTGGGACCAGCCAGGGCCTTTCGTTCGGATCAGGCCGGCCGGCCGGATACGAACGGGGGTCGCTTTCGGTTCTTGTGCCGATGTGGTGGCATCTCGTGCCGGATCGCGGGGGGTTGGGG
>NZ_JBHWZS010000222.1:0-14306 GCF_042728155.1 Streptomyces sp. NPDC060209 | reverse complement strand
GGCCCGCACCCTGGCATCAGGCCTTGCTCCTGGTCACCACCCAACGGCCGTCGACCCAGTTGCCGACCGTCTCGTAGCCGGAGCGGAACGAACCGAGCCAGTCCAGGGTCAGCCCGGCCTCCGCGGCGGACCTGACCGGGGTGTAGCTGCCGGCCTCGTCGGCCGGTCCACCGGTCGTGTTCGTGGCGACGTAGGGGAAGGGGTAGACCGGGCGGGTGGCGACGGTGTGTCCGTCGGCGTCGGCCGACTTCGTCAACAGGCGGCTCGGGGCCTTGCCTTCGGTGACCCAGCCGGTGAGCGCGGTCAGTGCGTCGAAGGAGCCCGGGCCCTGGCCGCCGCCGCAGTGGGCGACACCCGGCAGCAGGAACAGCCGGGCGAAGTCCTCGGTCGCCCGTTCGCCACCCATGGCCTTCTGCACGGCCTTGTAGTACGCCATGGTGCCGACGGCGGGGATGTGCTGGTCGCCCAGCCCGTGCCAGAGGATCAGCTTGCCGCCGGCTGCCTCGAACGCCCTGAGGTCCGGGTCCGTCGCGTCGTACACGCCCTCGTTCGGACGCATGATCTTCTTGTAGTAGGCCTCGGTGAACTTGACGTCCTTGTACGTCAGATGAGGCTGCGGGCTGTCGAAGACCTGGTAGCGAATGGTGTCCTTGACGAAGCTGATGTCGCCGGTCGATCCGGTGGGCGTGCTCGGCACGATGACTCCGGCCCAGTTCAGTTCGGAGCCGCGCAACTGGTAACCGGGGTACAGCAGGCTGCCGTGCTTGTCGGTCGGCCCGGCGTAGATACGGCGCACGGTGGTGACCTGATCGGCCGTCAGGCAGAAGTCGGCCGCCGTGGAGGCCTGTCCCGCCCCGCACCGGATGCCGGCCGGGTCCCAGGAGCAGCTCAGCGGGTCCGCGATGATTCCGTCGGTGGCGCCGCAGCCCTTCAGCACGGCGGAGTGCAGCGGCCCGAGGTCGCCCGTGGTGAGGGTGGCCGGACCGCCGTTCAGGAAGACAGACTGGGCGGTCCAGGCGTGCGAGAAGGTGTTCAGCGCCGTGAAGTTGTTGGCGGGCGCCCCGGCGATGATGCCGTCGAAGTCCTCAGGGTAGCGCTGGGCCTCGGTCAGCCCCTGGTGACCGCCCTGCGAGCAGCCGTCGAAGTACGCGTGCTCGGCGGGCCGGCCGTAGTACCTCTTCACGATCTCCTTGGCGGCCTGCGCGAGTTGGTGGTCGGACTTGTAGCCGAAGTCGGCGCGCAGAGTCGGGTCGGTGGAGAACAGCCCGCCGCCCTGGGAGTGGCCCTCGTCGCTGGAGGCGACGGCGAACGCGCCCGTGGTCAGTGGGACGCAGCCGTCGGAAGCGGGGGCGCTGCCCGTGCTCACGTTGCCGCAGAGGCCGCCGCAGCCGAGCTGGAGGTAGTCGGCCTGCCAGCCCGACTTCGGCAGACGCATCTCGAAGTGGATCTGAGGCGCGATCACGCCCTTCACGAGACAGGCCGCCCAGTCGCCCAGTGTGTTGCTGCCGGCGGCGAGCTCCGTGGCCGAGCCGATGGCGAAGGGTACGCCCGGGACGGCGGCTGCCAGATCCAGTGAGGCGACGTCGGCGCAGGCCATCGCCGGTGCGATACCGGAGGCTTCGGCGCTCGCCGGGGCGGAGACCTGGGAGCTGTCGGCCCGGCTCTCGGTACCGCCGTCGGCGAGGGCGACGCCCGCACCGGTGGCCAGTGCGACCAGGGCGGCGAAGGTGGGTATGAGGGCGGCCGGCTTCCACCGGCGCCCTCTCAACCGCAGGAGCATGCTCGGTCTCCAACTCGCTCGGGGCATGGGGATGTTGCCACCGCGACCCCGTGGGGGAGCGGCGCCACGAGCAAGGAACGTAGCCCGGCGCCCCGCATGGGGCAATAGGAGTTGACGATATTGTTGACAATGACGTCGTCAGTGCGCGCGCACCTGAGGGGCGGGATTCGGCGGGGAGGGAATGCACAGGCCGAGCGGTGTGCTCCTGCTGACCGGGTGGATCCAGGCGACCTGCCCCGACTGTTCTCTGCCGGCCGAGACCAGGGGCGGCGCGCCCAGCAAGGCGGCGAAACGGCCGGTCATGCCTCGAACGAGGAGAACATGTCGACGAGCGGCTGCGGGGCCCGGTCGTTGAACAGGGTTTCCTGGCCCTGCGCGGACTCCAGGGCGGTCCGCTCGCTACGCGGGAACAGGGTCGCCTCGTAGGCCGAAAGCGCTGCCTCGGTGTTTCCCCGGTGCCCGGCGATGGCCAGGCCCAGATCGGCGCCGTCGATCATGGCGAGGTTGGCGCCCTCCCCGGCGAACGGGGACATCAGGTGCGCGGCGTCGCCGAGCAGGGTGACACCGGGAACGCGCTGCCAGCGGTGCCCGGCGGGCAGCGCGTGGATCAGCCGGGGGGTCAGCGGGCCGTCGGCGTCGGTGACCAGCCTGCGCAGACCGGGCGCCCAGGTGGCGAAGTGCTCCAGCAGCGCGGCCTTGGCGCCCTCGGTGTCCGCGAAGTCGATGGTGGACAGCCAGTCCTCGGCGGCGCGCAGCGCCGTGTAGATGTGCAGACTTCCGTCCGTCTCCCGGTGCCCGAGGAAGCCCTTGTCGTCACCGAGGGCGAAGAACATCCCGCCCCCCATCAGACCGGCGGACTCGGGGTGGCGGGCGTCGGCGTCGAGGAGGTCCAGCTCGACGAAGGAGATGCCGGTGTAGGCGGGCCGGTCCTCGGAGAGCAGCGGACGGATCCTCGACCAGGCGCCGTCCGCGCCGATGAGCAGGCCGGTGGTGAACGTGGCGCCGTCGGCGAGCGTCACGGAGTGGCATCCGCCGCCGAGGGACTCGGTGCCCGTGACCTTGGCACCCCAGCGGACGGTGTCCTCCGGCAGGGCGTCGAGCAGGAGATCGCGCAGGTCCCCCCGGTCGATCTCGGGGCGGTCGCCGTTGCCGTCGTCCTTCTGCTCCAGCACGACGCGGGCCTGCTTGTCGAGCACGCGCAGGGCTTCGCCGCCGGGGTGCACCCGGGCCCGGAACTCCTCGTACAGGCCGGCGGCGCGCAGTGCCGCCTGTCCTGTCTCCTCGTGGATGTCGAGCATGCCGCCCTGGGTGCGCGCTTCCCGGTCGGCGTCCAGGTCGAAGACGGCGGACTCGATTCCGTTCAGGTGGAGGACGCGGGCGAGGACCAGGCCGCCGAGGCCGGCGCCGACGATGGTGATGGGCTGGTGCGGGGTGGTGTTCATGGTGATGCCTTCGCTTTCTGCCGGGCCGGTGGTGGGTGGTGTGCGGACTCCCCGCCGCCTCAGCCGGTGCCCCGGGGAGTGCCGGCCGTGCCGTTGACGACCGCCCGGAAGATCCAGGCCAGGCGCTGCTGCGGGGTGCCGGAGGACAGGTCGGCGCCGAGCGCGGCGATGCGTGGATGGGTGCGGGGGGATACCTGCCCGAGCGCCTCGACGAGTGCGTTGTGGTCGTCCTCGGCGTCGGGGTCGCCGGCGCGCACGGACTGCTCGGCCGCTGTGGCGGTGGCCACCTGGAGGAGTACGTCCACGCCCCAGGCGGCCTGCCCGTCGGGTACGTCTCCCTCGTGGAGGAGGGCGAGGATCGTCTCGACGAGCGCCAGGTAATGCGGTCCGGAGGGCCGGGCGACGAGGGCGGAGTGCGCGAGACCGGGGTGGTCGAACAGGACGCGGGTGTACGAAAGAAGCACCTGCGCCAGCCGGTCGCGCCAGTCGCCTTCGCCGGCCGCCGGGGTGAGGTCGACCTCGCCGAGCAGAGTCTCGAGGATCGCGGCGTGCAGTTCGGCCGTGCCGGCCACGTACACGTACAACGACGCGGGGCCGGTGTCGAGCTCCTGGGCCAGTCGGCGCATGGTGACGCGTTGCAGCCCTTCGGCGGCCATGAGCCTGACCGCGGCGGCGACGATGGCGTCGTGGGTGAGGGCGGGCTTGGCCGGGCGTTCGCGGCGGCTGCGGGGGGCTGGGGTTCGCGGAGTCACTTCTCGACGATAACGAACATGTTCGTAACGAACAAGTTCGTAGCGTCCGGCCCGGCGAACCATTGGTCTCCGCCGACCCCTCAGGCGTGGAAGCCGTTGCACACGACGGGGGTGAATTGCTCGGGGCCGCCTTCGACGTGGTACAGCACCACGGTCCAGTCGCCCCGGTCGTCGCCCACCGGAACGGCGTCGACGGTCCGGTCTTCGAGGTGGGCCCGGAAGTCGTCGGGATACCGGAAGGTGATGGTGCCGCCCGAGGACCACTTCGAGAAGATGTCGACGGGCTCGGCGGTGAAGCCGACACCCTTGCCGACGGACCGGGTGGGACGGCCCGTGGCGGGATCGATCCCGTGCGGGGGACGGACACCCACGGCCATGTAGTAGGGCGCCGGCCGCTTCCCCTCGCCCGCGTTCCTGGGGCGCAGTTCCACCGAGGCGGTGTCCGAGCCGGTGGTGTGCGAGACGGATGACTGCAGCTCCACCGGCAGCGAGGCCATGGCCAGGTCCGAAAGGTCGCAGGACCCGATTCCCTGGGCCGCCTGCGCAGGGTCCTCGGACAGGGTCCAGCGCTCCTGCGACTTCCCGTCGCTCACGATGTGGTCGGGCGGCCCCGCGGCGGGTGCGGCGGGTGCGGTGGTGGCGGGCGGGCGGGACACCTCCGTGCCGTCCGTGGGCCCCGCTTCGGTCGCCCGGTCGTGCGGCGGCCCCGAGAGCAGCCAGGCCGTCGCCGACGCGGCCAGCACCGCCGCGACCGCCGCGAGCCCGAGCGCCCCCCGGCGACCGGTGCGGGAAGGGCGCCTTCGACGGTCCGGTTCGTCGTACGGGGTCGGGCCGGGCGGGCCGGTGGACACGGCCGCCTCGTCCTGCTCCGCCGCGTCGGCCGGCAGAGGGGCGGTCTCCGCGTCGCCCCGCGCAGCGGTCTCCGCGTCGCCCCGCGCGGTTGTGACGACGGCGTGGGCCAGCGAACGGTAGTGGGAGTCCGTCGCGAGCGCGGAATCCACCGCGCATCGTGCGATCACGGTCGCCGGGTCCGGCCGGTCCGCGGGATCCTTGGCGACACACGCCCGGACCAGCGCGGCGAGTGCGGGGCTCACGCCGTCGAGGTCGATGTCCTCGTGCACCGCCCGGTAGCTCACCGTCGCGGCGTCCCCGGATCCGTAGGGAGGTCTGCCGGTCGCCGTGTACGCGAGCGTCGCACCCAGTGCGAACACGTCTGCGGCAGGGCCGACTTCGTTGCGCAGGACCACCTCGGGCGCCGCGAACCCGGGGGTTCCCGGCGCCGTCCCGTCCTTCGTGAGCACCGTCCGGCCGAGCCCTCGGGCGATACCGAAGTCGATCAGCTGCGGCCCCTGCGGCGACAGGATCACATTCTGCGGTTTCAGATCCCGGTGGGTGACTCCGTGTACATGGACGGCTGCCAGCCCCTCGGCGAGGGCGGCGAACAACTTCAGCGCGCTGTCGGGCGGGAACGGTCCGCCCGCCTGCACCGCCCCGCGCAGGGTGGGCCCCTCCACGTACTCGGTGGCCAGCCAGTAGGGCGGGGTGTCGAGCGACGCCTCGATCAACTGGGCGGTGTAGGCGCTGCGTACGGCCTCCACGGTGGCGGCCTCCCGCCTGAAGCGGGCCAGCGCCTCCGGATGATCACTGATCTCGTCCCGGATCACCTTCACGGCCACCAGCCGCCCACCGGGGGAGCGGCCGAGGTACACCTGCCCCATTCCGCCGGCGCCGAGACGGGCGAGTAGCTGATAGGCGCCTGTGCGCGAGGGGTCCTGAGGCCGCAGCTCATCCACCGGCACGACTGTGCCACATCCGCCGCCGCCGGACGGCGCCTCCTGGAATGTGAGGGTCTCGACCTGGTCCGCGTGCGGTGGGACGCGCCTGCCAGGCACGGCAGGGGGTAGGCGACCGGTCGGCGGGGCGCGGTGCGCCCCCGTCACCCGAGCCGGCACTCCGCCGGTGGGCATCGGGGCCCTCACCGCACCGCCGGTTCCCGCTCCGGGTGCGGAGGGCGACGAGGGAACAGAGGATGCGAGGGGTGGCGAGCCGCACCGACCGGTCCCGTCGTACCGAGAAGCGACATCCGAGGGAGACAACACCATGGCGCCCGAGCGATCCTCTTCCGGCAGCACCGCACCCCGCGACCCCGGGCTGGCCCTTCCCGTGGCCGTGCGGGCGGGGTGGAGCGATGTGGACCTGCGCGCGGTGGACACCGTGAGGGTGCTCGCCGCCGACGCCGTCCAGAAGACCGGCAACGGCCACCCCGGCACGGCGATGAGTCTGGCGCCGCTGGCCTACCTGCTGTTCCAGCAGGTCATGCGGCACGACCCCGCCGACGACCAGTGGCTGGGCAGGGACCGCTTCGTCCTCTCGTGCGGCCACAGCAGCCTCACGCTGTACATCCAGCTCTACCTGGCCGGCTACGGCCTGGAGATGGACGATCTGAAGGCACTGCGGACCTGGGACTCGGCGACCCCGGGCCACCCGGAGTACCGGCACACCCGCGGGGTCGAGATCACCACCGGTCCACTGGGCCAGGGGATGGGCGCCTCCGTCGGGATGGCGATGGCCGCACGCCGGGAGCGGGGTCTGCTCGACCCGGACGCCGCGCCGGGCACCAGCCCCTTCGACCACCGGGTGTACGTGCTGGCGTCCGACGGCGACATGATGGAGGGCGTCGCGTCCGAGGCCGCGTCGCTGGCCGGTCATCAGCAACTGGGCAACCTCGTGGCGTTCTACGACTCCAACCACATCTCCATCGAGGACGACACCGACATCTCGTTCAGCGAGGACGTTCCGGCCCGCTTCGCCGCGTACGGATGGCACGTGCAGACTGTGGACTGGACCCGCACGGGCGACTACGTCGAGGACGTCGACGCACTGCTCGCCGCGATCGAGGCGGCCAAGGCCGAGCAGTCCAGGCCCTCACTGATCATGCTGCGCACGATCATCGGTTGGCCGGCCCCGACGAAGCAGAACACCGGCAAGGCGCACGGGGCGGCCCTGGGGGACGAGGAGGTCGCCGGGACCAAGCGGCTCCTGGGCTTCGACCCCGAGACGTACTTCCCCATCGAGGACGAGGTCCTCTCCCACACCCGGGCGGTCGGGGAGAGGGGCAAGGACGCCCGGAACCGCTGGCACCGGACATACGAGGAGTGGCGCACCGCCAACCCGGAGCGGGCGGCCCTGCTGGACCGGCTGCGGGAGCAGGAACTGCCCGACGGCTGGACCGATGCCCTTCCGGACTTCCCGGCCGACGCGAAGGGCATGGCCACCCGCAAGGCGTCCGGCCAGGTGCTCACCGCCCTGGCACCGGTCCTGCCCGAGCTGTGGGGCGGCTCCGCGGACCTCGCGGGCAGCAACAACACCACCATGGACGGCGAGCCCTCCTTCATCCCCACGAACCGGCAGACGAGGGAGTTCGCGGGAGGGCCCTACGGGCGGACCCTGCACTTCGGTATCCGGGAGCACGCGATGGGCGCGGTGCTCAACGGCATCGCCCTGCAGAGCCTGACGCGCCCCTACGGCGGCACGTTCCTCACGTTCAGCGACTACATGCGCCCCGCCGTCCGCCTCGCCGCCCTGATGAAGCTCCCCGCCACCTACGTGTGGACCCACGACTCGATCGGACTGGGTGAGGACGGCCCCACCCATCAGCCCGTCGAACACCTGGCCGCGCTGCGGGCGATCCCCGGACTCGACGTCGTACGCCCCGGTGACGCCAACGAGACCACCGCCTGCTGGCGGACGATCCTGGAGCACACCGACCGTCCCGCCGGTCTCGTCCTGACCCGGCAGAACCTCCCGGTGCTGGACCGCGCCGACGGTGTCCACGCTCCTGCCGGCGGAGCGGCGCGCGGCGCCTACATCCTGGTGGAGGCTTCCGGAACAGCCCCGGACGTCATCCTCGTGGCGACGGGGTCCGAGGTCCACATCGCGCTCGGCGCCCGCAAGCTGCTGGCCGACGAAGGGCTGGCCGTCCGCGTGGTCTCGATGCCCTGCCGTGAGTGGTTCGCCGAGCAGCCGCTGTCGTACCAGGACGAGGTGCTGCCGCCGGACGTGCGCGCCCGCGTCAGCGTCGAGGCCGCCGTCGGTCAGGGCTGGCGAGAGGTGGTCGGCGACGCCGGCCGGATCGTCAGCCTGGAGCACTACGGCGCGTCCGCCGACTACGAGCGGCTGTACGAGGAGTTCGGCATCACCGCCGAAGCCGTCGCCGCGGCGGCACGCGCCAGCATCCGCGACGCGGTGGAGGTCCCCAGGCCGGGCGGGCGACGGTCGTAGGCGGTCCGGGCCTCCGCCACTTGACGGCCTCGGCCGGTCCGGACGACGGGTGCTAGCTCATCTGGCGCCGCACCAGTTCGTGGAGCTGCCCGCCCGTGTCCGCGAGGAGTTCGGCGGGCGGCCCCTCCTGGACGACACGGCCGTCCGCCATGACGATCACGCGATCGGCGTCCAGGACGGTGGACAGCCGGTGAGCGATCACGACGCGGGTGGCCCGCAGGGATTTGGTGCTCTCGATCACGGTGCGCTGGGTCTCGTTGTCGAGCGCGCTGGTGGCCTCGTCGAAGAACAGGATGCGGGGGCGCCGGACGAGCGCCTGGGCGATCATCAGCCGCTGGCGCTGCCCCCCGGAGATCGATCCGCCGCCGGAGATCATCGTGTGCAGCCCCATCGGCATACGCTTGATGTCCTCCGCCAGCCCCGCCATCGCGGCGGCCTCCCACGCCTCCTCCTGGGTGAAGACCTCGGCGCCGCAGATGCAGTCCAGGATCGATCCGGACAGCGGCTGGGCGTTCTGCAGGACGACCCCGCACTGACGGCGCACGGCCGCCTGGTCGAGCGCCGTCAGATCCTGACCGTCGTAGAGGACGCTGCCCGAGACCGGATCGTCGAAGCCGATGAGCAGCCTCAGCAGCGTCGACTTGCCGCACCCGCTGGGTCCCACGATCGCGACGAACTCGCCCGGCCGTACGGTCAGCGACACGTCGTCGAGGACGACGGGACCGTCGTCGGAGTAGCGGAAGGACACTCCTCTGGCCTCGATCCCCCCGGACAGCACGCCCGGCTGGACACTGGCGCCGCGTACCTCGGGTGCCTCGTCGAGCACCGGCTTGATCTGCTCGAACATCGGCAGCACCGCGGCGGCGGACACGAACGCCCCGGTGAGCTGGGTGACGGCTGTCAGCAGCATCGTCACGGACGTGTTGAACGTCAGGAACTCGCTGGCCGTCAGGGACCCGCGCGCGGGGCCCGCCAGCAGCACGAAGATG
The DNA here is from genome assembly GCF_042728155.1 of Streptomyces sp. NPDC060209. NCBI lineage: Bacteria > Bacillati > Actinomycetota > Actinomycetes > Kitasatosporales > Streptomycetaceae > Streptomyces > Streptomyces sp. NPDC060209. The sequence continues at coordinate 5,062 of NZ_JBHWZS010000222.1, read as the reverse complement.
ACCAGCGAACACAGGGGCAGATAGACCGCGTTGAGGACCGTCGTCATATTCTTGATCCGGCCGGCCCGCTTCTGCAGCTCGCGGCTGCGGGCGAACTCCCCGGCCCACGCCCCGTACGCGAAGCTCTCCGCCGCCGCTACCCGCAGTTTGGGCAGGCCCCGCAGTGTCTGGAACGCCTGGTTGTTCAGCTTGTTCCCCAGCACGACCAGCCGCCGCTGCCAGCGGAGTTCCCACATGCCCATGATGAGGAACACCCCGGCGATGACCACCAGCATCGCCACGGCGGTGAGCGCCAGCGGGACGCTGAACCAGAGCAGCAGGCCCAGATTCATCGCCCCGAGCGTGCCCGCCTGCACCACGACGGGACCGGTGCCGGACAGCACCCGGCGGATGGAGCTCACCCCCATCGCCGCACTCGCCAGTTCTCCGGTGGAGCGCCCGGTGAAGAACTTCGTCGGCAGCCTCAGCAGCCGGTCCCAGACCGCGGGCTGAAGCGTGCTCTCGATCCGCCCCTCCATCCGCAGGATCGTGAGGTTCTGCAGCAGCATGAAGGCCGCGGAGACGACACCGGAGATGATGACGGCAAGCGACACCTGCACGATGAGGGCGTTCTGGGCGTTGGGTACGTACACGCCGAGCACCTTGCCGGTCGCGATCGGCACCAGCGACCCCAGTGCGACCGTCACCAGTCCCGCCAGCACCAGCTTGCGCAGGTCGCCCCGGGTACCGAACAGACCGAAGCGCAGCAGCTGCCGCTTGCTCAACGGCTGCTCCGGCAGTGGCCGGTAGAACATCACGGCGCGTTCGTCGAACTCCTGCGCGGAGGTGCTGTCGATACGGGCCCGCCGCCCGGTCAGCGGGTTGACCGCCTCGTAGCGGCCACGGCGCCAGAGCAGGGCGACCGGCGCCCCGGACGCGGCCCGGTGGGCGACCAGCGGACCGGAGTTGTCCCGCCACCAGCGCCCGTCGAGCCGCACCGCGCGGGTACGGATGCGCGAGGCGACCGCGACGCGCTCGACCGGGTCGATCCGGTCGCTCACGGCCCCGCCCGTCGCGGGCTCCGCGAGGACGATCCCGGAATCCCGGGCCACCAGACGGCAGGCCGCGTACACCGCGTCGTCCGAGGCCCCCTTCCCGAGCGAGGCGCCCTTCCCGGACCGGCCGATCGAGGTCAGCAGCGCGTGGTCGGCCTCCTTGCGGACGGCCTCGCCCGCCTTCATGCCCGCAGCGGTCCGGTCCTCGTGGGCGCGCTCCAGCTGTTCGATCCAGCGGTCCAGCGCCGAGAGCAGGCGGTACTGCTGATTGACCATTCCCTGCCACATCGCCGGGTCGACGAGCAGATCGCCCGCGGCCTCGGCGCTGAACGCGGCGCCGTACTGCACGCTGCCGGGTGACACCGGCAGCCACAGGATGTCGTCGTCGCCCACCGATTCGTCGACGGTGGTCCGCCCGTCCAGCGGGGCCTCGAACAGCACACGCTGGCTGCGGCCCACACCGAGCGAGAAGGCGTGCTCCAGCAGGCTGAGCGTGGCGTCACCGGTGTCGTAATGGCTGCGGTACTGCCCCTCGTACGCCACCTGGCCCGCGTACTCAGGGCGGTACAGCTCACGCAGCGGGATCCGGCGCAGCACGCACTCCTGGAGGGGCCTCCCGACCAGGGTGTGCTGCGGTCCCTCGACCGGTCCCAGGACGAGGGTGCCCGGCTCGAGCCGGCCCAGGAAGTGCCAGTGCCCCTGCTCCACCGCGTCCACCGCGAACAGGTCGAGGGCGCCGCCCACGACGAGCCACAGCACCTGGGGCCCTTCCAGCGACAGACTCCGGAGCCCGGTGCAGTCGACCGGCTCGCCGAGAGCCCCCAGCGCGCCGATGACCGGGTCCTGCCCAGGCGCTTCCGTGCCCGCGAGGGGATGAACGGATGCCACGTCAGTGCTCCCTGACCAGATCGGCGTAAGGGCCTCCGGCGGCCACCAGATTCTCGTGCCGGCCGCGCTCCACGACGGTCCCGTGGTCCAGGACGACGATCTCGTCGCTGTCGCGCACGGTGCTCAGCCGGTGTGCGATCACGACGCAGGCACAACCGCGTCGCCGTAGGTTGTCGATGATGATCCGCTCCGTCTCGGCGTCCAGCGCGCTGGTGACCTCGTCCAGGACCAGGATGCTGGGGCGGCGCACGAGAGCCCGGGCGATCTCCAGGCGCTGACGCTGTCCGCCGGAGAAGTTCCGGCCGTCCTGCTCCACGCGGCTGTGGATGCCACGGGGACGGCGGGCGATGACGTCGAACAGGGCGGCGTCCCGCAGGGCTTCGGTCACGGCCTCGTCCGGGACCGAGGGGTCCCACAGCGCCACGTTGTCCCGGACCGTCCCCTCGAAGAGGAAGACGTCCTGGTCGACGAAGGACACGGAGGCGGCCAGAGCGCCCCGGGGTATGTCCTCCAGACGCTGCCCGTCGATGCGGATCGTGCCCTCCCACGGGCTGTACAGCCCCGAGATGAGCCGCGAGACCGTCGACTTGCCGCTGCCGGAGCCGCCGACGAGCGCCACCTGCTGCCCCGGCCCCACGGACAGGGAGAAACCGGTGAGCAGCGGCTTGTCGAGCGGGCTGTAACCGAAGGTGATGTCCTCCAGCGTCACATGGCCCTTGAGGCGGCGCGTGCTCGCGGCCGGCTCACGACGGGAGTACAGCGGGTCGACCGGGAAGTTCTCGACGTCCTTGAGACGGGCCACGTCGGCCGCGAAGTCCTGCACTCGGCCCGCCACCCCGTTGAGCCGGGTGAGTGGCGCGGTGAAGCGGGTCACCAGGGCCTGGAAGGCGACGAGCAGACCGATCGAGATGTGCCCCTCGACGGCCCGCAGGCCGCCGATCCACAGGATCAGCGCACTGTTGAGCGTCGCGAGGGCGGGGGCGACGATGCCCAGCCAGGCACTCGGCACCCCGAGGCGCTGCTGCTCCTCCAGGGTCGTCGCGTGCTGCCCGGCCCAGCGGCGGAAGTACCCGTTCTCGCCACCGGTGGCCTTCATCGTCTCGATCAGCTGGAGACCGGTGTACGAGGTGTTGGTCAGCCGTGCGCTGTCGGCCCGCAGCTTCTGGGTGCCGGTGGCCCGCAGCCGTATGACGATCCGCATCGCGACCACGTTGAGCAGCGCGATCCCCACCCCGATGACGGTCAGCTGCGGATCGTACGTCCACAGCAGGAACGCGTAGAGGAGGACGACGATGCCGTCCACGCCGGCCGAGGTGAGATCCCGGGCGAGCGTCTCGGCCACGCCGTCGTTCGACTGCAGGCGCTGGACGAGGTCGGCCGGGCTGCGCTGCGAGAAGAAGGTGACCGGCAGCCTGAGCAGGTGCCGGAAGAAGCGCGCGCTGCCGAGCGTGGAGGAGATGATGCGCCCACGCAGCAGGTTCGCCTGCTGCAGCCATGTCAGTACGACGGTGAGGGCGACCATGCTGCCCATCGCGGCGAACAGCACGCCCAGCAGCGAGGTCTGTTCACCAATCATGAACATGTCGATATATGTACGGCTCAGGGCCGGGAGCGTTGCGCCGACGGCCACCAGCAGCAGGCTGGCGAGCAGTGCGACCAGCATCGTGCCCGTGGTACCGCGCAGCCGGGCCGGCAGCGCGGCCATGACGCCGGGCTTCCGGCCGCCGCGCTCGAAGTCCTCGCCCGGTTCGAGGACGAGGACGACTCCGGTGAAGCTGGTGTCGAAATCCTCGGTGGGTACGAACCGGCGCCCCTTGTCGGGGTCGTTGATGTGCACGCCCCGCCGTCCGAGGCGGCGTCCCATGCCGTCGTACACGACGTAGTGGTTGAACTCCCAGAACAGGATCGCGGGCGCCCGGACCTCCGCGAGCGCTGTCGGTTCCATCTGCATGCCCTTGGCCTGGAGGCCGTAACTGCGGGCCGCCTTGAGCACGTTGCTGGCGCGTGAGCCGTCACGCGAGACGCCGCAGGCGATCCGCAGTTCCTCCAGCGGCACATGGCGGCCGTAGTGACCGAGCACCATCGCCAGCGAGGCCGCACCGCACTCCAGGGCCTCCATCTGGAGCACGGTGGGGGTGTGTACCGTCTTCGTCCGCCCGGGCTTCGGCGCGGGGCGCGACCGCCGCCTGTTGGCCGGAGCCCCTTCCGGACGGTGCCTGCCGCGGCCCGGGGGCGGCAGCTGCTGGGCGGTGGGGGACGGGTGTGGTGCGGTCACGGGAGCAGCCAATCGATCGGGCGCTGGTCGGCGAGACGGACGGAGCCGGTGGCCAGGGTCATGGAGCCGATGGCGTACGGAGGGCCCTCGGCCGAGGACCAGCGGTAGCCCGACTCCGTGGAGTCCGAGCGCTCGATCTTCACCAGGACCGCCAACGGCCTGCCGTGCCGGGAGAACTGCTCGCCGAGCTGGGCGTCGCCGAGGAAGCGGGTGATCTGCTGCTGTGTCTGCGCGGCCCTGCCGACCGCGGCCACCTTGCCGCGCAGCACGCCGTACTGCTGGGCGGGCACGGACTGGACGGTGAGGTCGACGGAGGCGCCCACCGGGACCGAAGCGGCACTGCTGCCGGAGACGTACAGCAGCACGACCAGGGGGTCGTCGGCGCCGTCGATCCGTTCGACGCTCGCCACGTCCGCGCCGGTGGTGACCACCGCGCCGATCGTGGCCGTGACGGAGGTGAGCCGGCCCGCGTCGATCGTACGGACGACGCGTTCACCCTGCTCCGTACGGACCTTGAGCAGGGGGGAGTTCCGGGGGAGGGTCTCGCCCTCGTCGGCGAGAACCTCGGTTATCTGCCCGGCGACCGGGCTCTGCAGGATGTAACTGCCGCGGGAATGGGTGAGGATGCCGGGTGCGTCGAGTGTGCTGGCGACGGAGCCCGTCACGGCCCAGAAGCAGGCGGCGGCCATCACGGCGACGGTGACGCAGAGGACGAGCAGGCCCTGCGGGCGGGCGAAGCGCACCGGAAGATCGAGCGTTTCGGGCGACTGCAGCTTGGAAAGGGCCTGTTGGCGGAACTGCACGGAACTCTTCCCTCACCTGTCAGCGGTCGGCACCGAGCCCCGGAACCGATGGGTTCCGGGGC